>JAJWAL010000139.1:0-6807 GCA_021618535.1 Segatella copri
CAAAAGCTCCTAGCCCAGGGCATCGCCCTGGGTGATTGCGGACGCAAACCTGTCGCCCTGTAAGGGCAAAAGCTTTAAAATATCAGACAATATATAAAGCTTTTGCCCTTACAGGGCGTATTGCTGATAGCTACTATACCCAGGGCGATGCCCTGGGCTAGGAGCTTTTGGGCCTTCAGCCCGTACTTAAACCACTTGCGAAACTTGAATAAATATACAAGAACGGGCCAGAAACCTTAAAGTTTCTAGCCCGTTCTTCCGTTTTTTATTCTTCTTTATTCCTGCTGATTTCTTTCATCCAGGCAGATGGCGTGACGCCTTCTGATTTGGCAAAGACGCTCGAAAAGTAGGGCAGCGAGGAGAAACCTACGTTGTAGGCGATATCCTTCAGCTTGGCATCAGGATGCTCGCTCATCATTTTCTTGGCTTCTTCCAGGCGCAGACTCGCTATCCAGCTGCTGAAGTTCATGCCGAATTCTTCCTTGATAAAGGTGGAGAGGTAAGTCTTGTTGGTATACAGCTTGGTAGCAAGATCATCTATCGTGAACTGTTCCTTCAGATACGATTTCTCCAGAGTCCATTCTGCCACTCTCGGGCGCAGCGTCTCGATAAAGGCTTTCTTCGGACTGGCTTCTCCCATCTTTTCCTCTTCCTCCTTATCGACGTTTGCCTTCATCAGCGTCTCGTATTCATCAGCGTAGTTGATGATGTTGACCAGGATATAGAGATTCATGCCCACCACATAGAATTGCACCAGCCAGTTGATCAGGGCACCCGAACGGATGGATATCACGCCCAGTATCAGCATGCCGTAGAAGAGCCAGTGGCTCACCTTGAGCCATCTGATGAAATGGCTCTTCTCGTTCGAGAAGTAGTTTTCGAAGAGGGCATTGCTTCTCAGATAGCACTTGTTGAAGTAATAGATATGCCCTATGAGCATCTCCAGCAGTCCTGCCAGGGCGATAAGCAGCAGGGGTATCTGGTATGCCTTCAGCGCATCTGTCATGGCGATAAGGGCTAAGAAAGCCGTCAGAGTGAACTTTACGGCTATCGTCCTGCAGCGTTTGCGGGAGATATAATGAGGGTCGAGCAGACTGCTGAGCGAGAAACTGAAGCAGATGCTCATCAGATAGAAGAGGATGATGTCGAAACAGGGTACCCAGTTGTTATATTCAGTCCAGCTTCCGGTAAATGATGCTATCCAAATCCATATATTCAGACTGATGAGTCCCATTCCGCCTGCCATCAGTCTTTTAGATCTGCGGAAGGTTTTGTAAACGGCTGTATCAGGTGTCTTGTAGAGCAACAGAATGATAGCCAGCGTCAGATAGATGATGCTGGTTACAGTGACAAGTTCTACAAAGTACTGTTCTAAGAAGTGAATCATATTCTTTTTCGTTATATGTATAGTATTCTGTCTGCAAAGGTACAAATAAAGTTTCTAATAGGAAGGAAAATAGTTTTAAAATATATTATAAAGAGGTGAAATTTCCGTTTCCCTTTCCAATAGAAAATAAAAACACAAAGAAAAATCCCATCGCTCTTGCGAGTGATGGGATTCTTTGTTCTGTAAAGCAATGTGTCTGCCTAAGCTGATTACTTACGAAGACCGAGGGCCTTGATGATAGCACGATAGCGATTGATGTCGCGATCATACAAGTAATCGAGCAATGCACGACGCTTTCCTACAAGCTGTGTCAACGCACGTGTTGTAGTATAATCTTTACGGTTCTTCTTAACATGTTCCGTCAAATGAGCAATACGGTATGAGAACAATGCTATCTGGCTCTCAGCTGAACCAGTATCAGAGTTAGACTTTCCGTACTTGCTAAAGATCTCTTCTTTTTTTGCTTTGTCTAAATACATAGCTGTAATACTTAATTTAATAAAATATGAATATGTTTAATTTTGCGCATCTGATGACCTTCCTCACGGTGGTTTCATTAAAAATGCGGTGCAAAGGTACAACTTTTTGGCGAATTATGCAAACATTTCGGGATTTTTTTGTAATTTTGCACCCAAATTTAAGTATTTAAGGTAAAAATTAAAATGCAAGACATTAGAAACATTGCAGTTATTGCACACGTTGACCATGGTAAGACTACATTGGTCGACAAGATGATGCTCGCCGGTAAGCTGTTCCGCGACGGCCAGGATAACAGCGGCGAAGTGCTCGATTCCAACGACTTGGAGCGCGAGCGTGGTATAACCATTCTCTCAAAGAATGTATCTATCAACTGGAAAGGTACTAAGATTAATATCCTCGATACTCCTGGACACTCTGACTTCGGTGGTGAGGTTGAGCGCGTGCTCAACATGGCAGACGGATGCCTCCTCCTCGTCGATGCTTTCGAGGGTCCGATGCCTCAGACCCGTTTCGTGCTCCAGAAGGCATTGCAGCTCGGACTGAAGCCTATCGTTGTTGTTAATAAGGTAGATAAGCCTAACTGTCGCCCTGAAGAGGTGTATGAGATGGTATTCGACCTGATGTGCGACCTCGATGCTACAGAAGACCAGCTCGACTTCCCTGTAGTTTACGGTTCTGCCAAGAACGGCTGGATGGGCGAGGATTATAATCATCCAACCGACAATATCGACTATCTGCTCGATAAGATTATTGAGGTTATCCCAGCTCCTAAGCAGCTTGAGGGTACTCCTCAGCTCCTTATCACATCTCTCGATTACAGCTCTTATACAGGTCGTATCGCCGTAGGTCGTGTACATCGTGGTACTTTGAAGGACGGCATGAACGTTACTATCTGCCACCGCGACGGTACCCAGGAGAAGACCAAGATTAAGGAGCTCCACACCTTCGAGGGTATGGGCCACAAGAAGACCGATCATGTAGATTCAGGCGATATCTGTGCCGTTATCGGCTTGGAGAAGTTTGAGATTGGTGATACCATCTGCGACTTCGAAAATCCTGAGCCACTGCCTCCAATCGCTGTCGATGAGCCTACCATGAGCATGCTCTTCACCATCAACGATTCTCCATTCTTCGGTAAGGAAGGCAAGTTCTGTACATCACGCCACATCCAGGAGCGCTTGAACAAGGAGCTCGAGAAGAACCTCGCTCTCCGCGTACAGCCTTACGAGGATTCTACCGATAAGTGGATTGTATCAGGCCGTGGTGTGCTCCATCTCTCTGTGCTCATCGAGACCATGCGCCGCGAGGGCTACGAGCTCCAGGTAGGTCAGCCTCAGGTTATCTACAAGGAGATTGACGGTGTGAAGTGCGAGCCTGTAGAGGAGTTGACCATCAACGTACCAGAGGAGTTCGCTTCTAAGATGATTGATATGGTAACCCGCCGCAAGGGTGATATGACCTCTATGCTGAACATGGGCGAGCGTGTAGACATCGAATTTGATATCCCTTCACGTGGTATCATCGGTCTGCGTACCAACGTGCTGACCGCTTCTCAGGGCGAGGCTATCATGGCTCACCGCTTCAAGGAGTATCAGCCATACAAGGGTGAAATCAGCCGCCGTTCTAACGGTAGCATGATTGCGCTCGAAACCGGTACTGCCTTTGCTTACGCCATCGATAAGTTGCAGGATCGCGGTAAGTTCTTCATCGACCCGGGTGAGGAGGTTTACGGAGGCGAGGTTGTAGGTGAGCATGTTCACGACAACGACCTGGTAGTCAACGTAACCAAGGCTAAGCAGCTTACCAACGTGCGTGCTTCCGGTTCTGACGATAAGGCCCGCGTGATTCCTAAGACCGTGATGAGTCTTGAGGAGTGCCTGGAGTATATCCGTGAGGACGAGTACGTAGAGGTAACTCCAAAGAACATGCGTATGCGCAAGATTGAGCTTGATCACCTGAAGCGCAAGCGCAGCAACAAAGACTAAACAGATATGTTTTTGTGGAGATTTTTTAGAAAGTTTTCATTGCCCTGCTCCCTGGTTCTGGGAGCATTGGGCTACCTGATATTCGCCAATGTGCCCTTCCTGGTGCCCATTGGCGATTATTGTGGTCCGAGGTTGGTAAGTCTGATGCCGGTGGTGCTGTTCGCCCTGCTCTATGTTACTTTCTGTAAGATAGAAATCAAGGAGATGAAGCCCAAGACCTGGCATTTCATACTCCAGCTCATCCGCACCTCGCTGGCATTGATGATGGTAGTGCTCATCTTCGAGTTCGGCTCCGATTACAGCACCAAACTGATTCTCGAGGGTGCCTTCATCTGCTTCATCTGTCCTACGGCAGCCGCCGTGGCTGTGGTTACCGAGAAGTTGGGCGGCAGTATCGGTTCGCTCACCACCTATACGGTCATCGCCAACATCTTTACGATGGTCATCATCCCGAGCCTTTTCCCGATGGTAGAGAAGGGGGCAGATGTGTCGTTCCTCATGATGAGTGCGATGGTGTTCCGCAATGTCACTACCGTGCTGGTGGTTCCTCTGCTGCTTGCCTTGCTGAGCCGCAGATTTCTGCCTAAATGGGTGGATAAAGTGAAGAGTGTAAAGGATTTGGGCTTTTATATGTGGTGTTTCAACCTCACGATACTGATGGGCGAAACGGTTCGCAACATACTCCATGCCGAGGTGTCGGGCGTAACGATGCTTCTGCTGCTCTTTGTTCCGTTGCTCGTATGTCTCATCCAGTTTGCCATCGGCAAGGCGGTAGGCAGGCATTTCGGTGCGAGTATCAGTGCCGGTCAGGCGTTGGGACAGAAGAATACGATAGTGGGCATCTGGCTCACCCTCACCTTCCTGAATCCGCTTGCCGCCGTAGCACCGGGTGCCTATGTGGTATGGCAGAATCTGGTGAATGGCTGGCAGATATGGTATAAAGAAAAATATGGCAAGCTTAAGTGGTAAGCTTGCCATATTTTTTTGTTTCTAACTGAACTTTCGCATATCAGGAAGTTAAAGGAGTTAAGGAAGTTAAGGAGTTAAGACGTATGTCTTTCAGCTTAAAAACTACGCCAAAAAGACAATTGTCTTAACTCCTCAGCGACCGTAGGGAGCGATAACTCCTTTAACTTCTTTAACTCCTGAATTTGCGAAACTTGAATTTCTAGTCCTGAGTAGGGTAGATGAGGTTTTCTTCCTTGATGCAGCAGAGCACCTCATCCAGATATTTTCTGGCTTCATATTTCGCCATAGGCAGGTCGTGGAGCAGGTAGTTGCCGCAGTCCTTTGCCGCCTGTCCCGGAATCTCGCCCTCGAAATCGGCGATAAACTGGAAGGTGCGCTTCATCAGTTCCACGATGTCCTTGCTCTCCAGGTCGCCCTTGATGAGGAGATAGTTGCCTGTGAGGCATCCCATCGGTCCCCAGTAGATGATGCGGTCCTTCCACTCCTCGTCGTTGCGCAGATAAGTGGCAGCCAGGTGCTCGATGGTATGGATGGCACCGTTGTGCAGACAAGGCTCCTGGTTAGGCACCTTCATGCGGATATCGAATGTTGTGATCACTTCTCCGCCTACTTCGTCCTTACGGCTCACGTAGATGCCGCGGAGCAACTTGTTATGATTGATTGTAAAACTTGGAATCTTATTCATATTTTTTATAATGTTGAATGTTGAGTGTTGAATGTTGAATGAATAGTGTTGAATGTTGAATGTTGAATGTTGAATGTTGAATTAGGCTAGCGCCCTTGAGTCCGTTAGGCAAAAATTCAACACTCAACATTCAACACTCCTAAAGACTTTCGAGAAAAGCCTTGGTAACATTGAAAGAGCCTTCAGCCATTTTAGCCCAGAAGTCGAAATACTGCTGTGCCTTGGTATCTTTCAGCGGTACATCGCTGATGATGCGGAAGGAGATGAAAGGCGTCTTGTAGATGTGGCAGGTCTGAGCGATAGAGCAGCTCTCCATATCCACCGCCATCGCCTGAGGGAAGTGTTCCAGAATAGAGCGCATCTTCTCCTTGCTGTCTACGAACCATTCGCCGCTCACAATCTGTCCGGCGTGGATTTTCGGGTGCTTGTTGTCTGGCAGGTTGTTGATGGCAAGAGCCTTCTCCACATATTCCTTAGGGGTTTTGAAGGAAGCCGGCATGCCCAGAATCTGCCCGAACTCACATTCCTCACCGCAGTAGGCATCGTGATAAACGCAGTTGGTAGCTACCACTACCTCGGTTACATTGAGGTTGATATCAGCGCCTCCAGCCACGCCCGAAGAGATAACGAGGTCAGGGTGATAGTTGTCAATCATTTCCACGGCCCCGATGGTACTGTTCACCTTACCGATGCCGCATTGTTGCATCACCACCTCGTTATTGCCTATCTTTCCGATAACGAAGTCCTTATAGTTTTTTCTTTCAACCTGCGATTCGGTCAATAATGTTTTGAGTTGCGCGAACTCCTTGTCCATCGCAACGATAATTCCTATTTTCATATTGTATACTAACTTTTGGGTGCAAAGTTACTAAAAATATTGCAGAGAGTAGCAAAGTTTAAGGAGTTTTTAAGGTAAAAAGGCTTTTAAAGGTAAAAAGGTAAAAAAGCCCCCGATGCGTGATGCACCGGGGGCTTCGGTCGGTTACCGAAGTAGCATACCACTTCTTCTTACCTGCGTTTTCACCAGTCTGAGGTGTGCGCTGTACTTTACGATATTTCAATGTTCCTTTCTGTTCCATAATCTTTAGTTTTAATGTTTAATGTTTAATGTTTAATGTTGAATGTTGACTTGGTGGGGTGCACAAGCCTTCTTGAATCACAGTGCAAAGATACTGCAATTTCCCGATACCACCTAATTTCAGCGTGTGATAAGGCGCGATTTTCAGCACGCTTTCAATCTGAAATCTGTTAAACAATCTAACTCGCCGTTTTGCGCCCCGCAACTCATACTTTTTCAGAAG
>JAJWAL010000140.1:0-4360 GCA_021618535.1 Segatella copri
ATAGCCAGACCGCAAAGAATGTCGACCGGATAGTGAACACCCAGGTAAAGACGGGTCCAGCAATTTACGAGCGACCATAATACCAACGTCCACGTAACCACCTTGCTGCGGATGAGCATCGAGAAGAAGATGGCTATCGACAGCGTATTGGCAGCATGAGCCGAACAGAAGCTGAAACTCTTGAGGCGCATATTGTCAACCACCTGAACCGTATACTTGAACATCGGGTCACTGGAAGGTCTGCATCTTTCTGCCAGCGGTTTGATGATTCCATCCACCAGTCCATCAGCCAGAAAGATACAGAGCACCGCTCCTCCAACCACGAGTGCAATCTGCCCCATCATCTCGTTGTTTCTTATCACAACAACGAAGAGGACGATATAAAGCGGAATCCATGTCCAGCCCGACGTAAGCGCCATCGCCATCTGGTCGAGCCAGACATTCTCGCTGCCGTTAAAAACATGCAACAGCTGCATGTCAAAATCTTGTATCCTACTAAAATCCATTCTTTTTATTTTAATCAGATTTTTATCCTAATCTGTTTTTAGAGAAAATCAGATTTCCTCTATTGCCTTGGTTTCAATCCAGCCTTCTCTGCCGTCTCCTACCTTGATTCCGCGCCAGCCTTTCATCGCCTTATCGGTAATATCAACGCGGGTTCCTTCATGCAGCAGGAAGAGATCAGCACTCGTCTTGGATGGCGTTTTCTTCACATTAACAGAAGGAGCGATGATGATGGCTCCCGTACGGTTGATGAGCATCTGTCGCTGCTGGTAAGCAAAGAGATTGCTCAGCAGGAAGACTGCCACGAAGAAGATTCCACCGAAGAAACCAATCTTGCGCAACACGATGTGCGGACCGAAGAGATAAACCAAGACCAGAACCAGCGCCATGATGATGGCAATGATGCCTGTCTTTGCCCAACAGTCAACACTCGTAAAGTTAACCAGCGCTTTCCACCAGGTTACGAAGAACATTTCGCTTTCCGGAGTAATCTTATCGATGGTCTTGCTACGTGCAAACTGCAGGTTGAAGCTGATGTCTTCATCGCCTGGCGAGAGCAGATGGGCACGCTCATAATTGAGCACAGCCTTGGTAATATTGTCTGTACGGTAATAAGCATTGCCCAAGTTATAGTAAACTTCGGCAGAAACACCATAGTTGTTCAATATTTCCTCATAGTCGCGTATGGCCTGCTGATAATTACCTTTCTGATATTCCGTATCAGCATTGTTCTTGGTAACAGCTCCAGCAGAAACAGAGCAGCCCAACAGCATCATGATCATCAAGACGAACGAATATCCGGTTGCACTCTTCTTGCGCTGCTTACGCGTTGCATTGATAGCATTTTCTATATCCATAATAGCAGTCATTGCTGATTCGAATGTACGGTTCATATTGCCGGCAGGGTCGCCCGGCGCATAGCGTTCAAACTCACATTCATCGAGAGCCGTTGTAAACTTCTCGATAGTTCTCTCATCTACACAATGTTTTTCAAACATAGCCTGAATGTTTTCACGTGAGAGTTTTTCGGCTGGCATGTTGAGCTTGTAGCTTACATAGCCCCACAAAGCACGGAGCACTTCATCGTAGAATTCTTCCTGCTTGCCACCGAGCATCAGCAGATGAGCCTTCTTCAGACGCTTGGTTGCTATCTTGTTTGCCTTGTTGGAACGGACCTTTACCAGGTCGGCATTCTCGAGAGCACGGCGGCGGAAGACTATGAGCAGGGCAAAGAAGGCTGCCAATGGAACCAGCAGACTGGTCCAGTAGCCGAAGCTTCCGTAGAACATATCGTCAATATCATGGAGCTTAGACTTGCCCAGTTTCAGCGCATGAATGTCTTTATCTTTATTGCTGAAATCTGAGGTTTCATTGCCTGAAGTTCCATCGCCCTTGTCTACGTTCAGCGTGAACGGCTGGGTCTTGATTGTCTTGTACTTATTAGCCGAAGTATCATAATAGGTGAATTCTACCGCAGGAATGGTATAATTTCCCTGATTACGAGGCACAGCCAGGAAGTCATAAATCATATTGCCTTCCACACCATTGGCTGTAAGACGGGTCTTGTCTGTTACCTTCGCATCGTACTTGTCAAAATCCTTAGGGAAGGTAATGACAGGCTGCTTGAGCAACTTCAGGTTTCCGATTCCTCCTACCACTACACGAATGGTGATTGGTTCGCCAGCCTTTACTTCCTTCTTGTCGATGGAAGCAGTAATGTTGAATTTGCCTACACCGCCCGAGAAGTTGGCAGGGCGCTGAGGCAACGGATCTACCTGAATATTCACACTAGGAGCAATAATATCTTTCTTTACTTCAACATAGCCGGAGCCACCATTGAAGAAAGCTTCCATCGGGTCAACATTTCTGTTCTGCTGAACTACGATTCCCTTGAAGGTAATGGCTGGAATGGTGAGGCTTCCCGTCATCTGCGGATACATGACATACTGACTCCATGTAACGCATCGGTAAGGTCGGCCGTTTACGGTTTCAGTATGGAAGGTCTTCTGCTGAGGCAGCGGAACTTCCTGGTTGTGGAATCCCTTCAGGTCAGGCATCTTGCCTTCCAGTTGGGTAAGATCTACCTGCGTGTAAACCTTATAAGTAAGGAGCACCGGTTCCTGTTCGTGAACGCGTCGCTTGTTGGCTGTAACCTTGATGAAGAGGTCGCTGCCTGATATTCTTGATCCGGCTGTTCGCATGCGTGGTTCATCATAATCATCCTGTCCGTGCATGGAAGGTGCGCCGTTGTTTCGTGCAGCATGGCCTGAAACAGTAATCTTAACCGGATGGGAAGAGAGTTTCTTACCATTAACGATGGCATGAGAGGCACCAATGCCAAAGGTTCCGTTCTTAGCTGCGTAGAGCGTATAGGTAATGGTTACCGACGATGAAGAGGAAGTATGGCCATTGATCATCTGATAACTGGACTGCGATGAGGTATAAGGACCTGCGATTACCTCAAGTCCTTCTCCTACTCCGCCCAGGCGGAATTCCTCTACATCTCGTGTATTGATGGTATAGGCCACACGGAAGTTTTCTCCCGCCGCTACGTGTGTTGGTGCCGACACACTGATATGCTGGGCTTTCATTTGCGTACTGAAGCCCAGAAGCATTGCCCATATAATAATATACCAACCTATATGTTTCATGTTCTTAATATATTATGCTCGTTGTATTATTTTACTTTTTACCAGTTTTTCTCATATTGCTTTCTGCGAGGCTGACTCATCGCTTTCTGCATCTTGCGCTTCGTATCCTTCTCCTGCTGGATGGCAGCGTTCAAGAGTTGTTCAGCATTATCTTTGCTCATCTTGTCCTGATTGTTCTGATTCTGCTGATTGTTCTTATTCTGGTTGTTCTTATTTTTATCGTTCTTGTTCTTGTCTTTATTCTGATCTTTGTTCTGATCCTTATTCTGCTTGTCTTTGTTCTTGTCCTTGTTTTTATTCTTGTTGTTCTTGTTCTTATCGTTCTGCTTGTTCTGCTTCTGGTTTTTGAGCAGTTTCTTGCAGAGGGCAAGATTATATCGGGTTGCATTGTCCTGCGGATTGCAGCGCAGGGCGTTCTCATAACATCCTATGGCCTGCGCATATTGCTGATGCTGCTGCATGACCACACCCATGTTGTGGTAACTTCTGGCGCGTCTCATCTTGTTCGTTTCCAGTTTCGAAGCATTCTCAAACTGTATCATCGCCATAGAATCCTTCTGCTGCATCATCAGGGCGCAACCCAGATTATAGACCGCCTGCGCATTCTTCTGGTTCTTGGAGATAGCCTTGCGATATTGCGTTTCGGCTGCGGCCCACTTCTGTTTATGATAGGCGCGGTTTCCCTGGCGGATGAAGTTGCGGTCGTTCTGTGCTCCCACCTTCGCCAAGCCCAGCACCATCAGGGCAAAAACCAATATATATCTTAAATATCTCATTCTTATTATATAATAATGTATAAACGTTTATCAGAAAGGCTTCTTGATGTCTTTCTTAAAGAACTTGATGTTTCTGAGCAGAGGATTCTTTACCTCAAGCAGACAGATTTCGATGATAAGCAACAGGATGACAAGAATACCTACAGCCTGGAACTGTTCATCATAGGCGCTGTAAACCACACTCGTCACATCGCCTTTCTGCAATTTGGCAATATCATCATTCAATGCTCTTTCCGCATCGCTGGTATTATCTACATGAATGTACTGACCCTTGCCTGCCTGGGCAAGCTCCTTACACATCTGCTCATTCAGGGCGGTCATTACGGTGTTGCCCGCATTGTCCTTCAGATAAGAGCCGTCGCCCATAGGGATTGGCGCTCCCTTGGTGTTACCTATGCCCAGGATGAAGACATTGATTCCTTTCTTGTT
>JAJWAL010000140.1:4460-6656 GCA_021618535.1 Segatella copri
ATGGCTCAGTATCCGGATTACGGAATTCTTCTGAACCAGGTGATGCGGAGCAGGATTTCTACCAGCAATATCAGGAGAGCTGCCAAGGCGAATGGCTGATAAGCTTCATATCGCTTAGCGAAATGCTTGACATTAAACTTGGTTTTCTCCAGTTTATCAATGTCCCTGTAAATCTTCTTCAGCTCATTATTGTTCGTAGCGCGATAGAAATTTCCATCAGTTGTCTGCGCAATGTCACTCAGCGTCTTCGTATCTATCTCTACCGGAATGTTGACGTACTGTACTCCTCCTGCCACAGGCATTGGATAAGGAGCCACCTTGTTGGTTCCTACACCGATGGTGTAAACGCGGATTCCGTAGCTCTTGGCAATCTCTGCTGCGGTCATTGGCGAGATTTCACCCATGTTGTTACTGCCGTCGGTAAGAAGAATCACAACCTTCGATTTTGACTTAGAATCCTTCAGGCGGCTCACGGCATTGGCGAGTCCCATTCCCACTGCAGTTCCATCGTCAATCAGTCCCCGGGCGGCAATATCCGTACGGGTTGCCTGCAAGAGGCGCAACAGACTGGCATGATCGGTTGTCATCGGGCACTGGGTGAAGGCTTCACCGGCAAAGATAGTCAGACCGATGTTGTCGTTCGGTCTTCCCGAGATGAATTCTGTAGCTACATCCTTAGCCGCTTCCATACGGTTTGGTCTCAAATCTTCGGCAAGCATAGAGGTGGAAACGTCCATTGCCAACATAATGTCAATGCCTTCTACCGTCTTGTTGTCCCAAGCCGTATGCGTCTGCGGACGAGCCATCGCACAGACGATGAGCACGAAACAGATGCATCTCAGCACCATTGGCAGATGGATGAGACGCACACGCAGGCTCTTCGGAGCATATTGATACTTTTTCGTGTCGCTCATGCGCATGGTTGGCGCATTCTTCTTCCTGTAGAGGAAATACCATAATATATAAGGTATCAGCAACAGGAGCAACAGAAAATAGCCTTTACTTGCAAATTCCATTTCTATATTTTTCTATTTATAGCCAGGCTAAGAGTTTCGGAATAAACCGCTTTGCCCGGCGAAACGTTTCATAAGAACACCCTGCTTTACATCAGCAACATGGCTGACTGGTAAATGATGTAACCCAACAGAGCCAGACCTACGATGGCTCCTATCCAGAGGAGCGACTTGATGAGGCGGCGCTGAGATTGCGTCTTCTGCTCTTCATTGGTCAGTTGTGGAACCACCTTTTCTTCAGTAGGTTTCTCATCTGTCTTGGTCTGGTCGATGAAGTTGATGGCATTCACCAGGTTTGCATCGTTCTCATTCACCAGGGTTTCATATTTGGCAAACTTCACGAGATCGGCAGTCTGGAAGAGTTCCTTCAGTTCATCAATCATCTTCTGGTCGCCTGCTTCGCGCAAACGTTCGATGATTTCCATACTGGTCATCTCCATCGCATTGAATCCGAAACGGCTGACGATATATTCTCTCAGCGTATTGGTAAGCTGGGTGTAGTAAGCCTTCTGTGTTTCCTGATTCTCAACGTGCTGCTGCTTGATGACGTTGATTTGATTCAGCGCCTTTTCATGAGCCGGAACACGTTTTACGATGCGGATATGGGTGATTATCGGCTTGTTGTTTTTCAGTCTGTTGCGCAGATAAAGCCATGCGCCACAGAGGATTAACAGCAATAGGCTCAACCAGAACTGCGCGCTCCATTCGCTCCAGGAGAAAGGATTATCCTGAACATCCTTGGGCGGATAGAACTGGTTGGGATGAACCGTATCTACAGGCACGGTGAGCACCTTCAGCGCAAGCTGGTTGCCATGACAGTTCTTGCCGTTTACCTTCACATTGAGCGCAGGAATCACGTACACCTTTTCATCAAATGAAGTCAGCGTATAGTCGCGGCTCACCACCATTCGGTCGTCGCCTATGTGCGAAGTGTCGCCTTTACTCTGCTCTACCACTTCCACTCCCGGCGTAATTTGCTGCTGCGGCTTGAAAGATGGCAGTTGCACCTTATCGCCCTGCTTTACCGAAGCCTTCAGATGCAGCACGGTCTGCTGTCCTATCAGTATCTGCAGCGAGTCGATGCGTTGCTCTACCTGCTGGGCTTGAGCTAAGCCTGAGCACTCCAGGAGAGCGAGCGACAATATGATATTCTTTACTTTAAACATAGTTTCTTTACTTTGAG
>JAJWAL010000141.1:0-6577 GCA_021618535.1 Segatella copri
TAGGAGTCCAGGTAATGAACTCCGGTACGATCTTCAACTTGAGATAAGACTCGCCAGGGCAGTTGGTAGTTGCCGCAGAAGCTGCTCTCTTCTCGTAAACGAATCGGAGAACATAGTAATATCCCTCGTGGAAATTCTCTACGGCATCATCTAAGAACTTGAGATTGAGGGTTGACTGAACTTTTGGATCAATAGCAGCCAACTCTTCGTTCTCCAATGTTGCAACTTGTGTATTCAGCTTCTTTTCCCATAAAGGATCGTTCGTAGATGCAACATACACCTTTGCCGAAGCGTCAGCAGAAGTGCCATTGTCATCAATGAAAGTAAGAGGTTCAGTTATAGCTGTTCCATCTCTCATCGTAGCACTATGAAGAGGTACCTTCAAATATCCCTTAGAAGCCTTCAACTTCTCCAGCTGTGGCAAACCGATACGAAGCGAAGCCTCATAACTGCCATCATTGAATGGATAATCCACATCATTGAAACCGAAGTTGAGCTGTGGTCCATCCTTCATCACACGCAATGGTACTGGTATTGCACTAGGGCACAACAGATAGGTCTTGCCATTGATTTCGTATGGAATATAGCCATCTTTGTTCTGAGTACCCTCAGGCTTCATATAGATGTTATGAGTTTTACCCAAAGGAAGCTTATCCATGCTGATAGTGATATCATTGCTTGCAGTTTCGTTCAGTTTGTTGGTAGCTACTGCAGGATCATCAACATACCAGAAGAACTTAACATTATCCAATGTTATCTTACCGCCATTATGAGGGTCAGTTGTTGTCAATTGTCCCTTGATTTTAACCTTATAGTTGTCAGCTTGATCGCAAGGAATCTTATAATCCGTTACGATATTGCCCTTGGTATCAGTAATGATTGGATGCTGGCTAACCATTTCAAACCAGTTACTGTACAACGAGCAGACCTCAGCAGGTGTACCCCAATTAGCATTTCCCTTGGCAGGATCCTCTGTAGATACAGATACGTAATACTTCTTACCAGTAGTCAAAGGATAGTCTTTATTGCTGATAACGATATAAGTTTCACCTTCGCTATCCTTCTCGAGCATAGGAGTACCATCTATAGTATACTGGTTGCAAGTTTCCTCTGAATCGAATACGTCAACAGCTCCATATTTATTGCTCTTGTAAGTAATATTCTTTGATGCATCTGAAGTATGCTCCTGTATCGTCTGATAATAAGGATTACTCTCATCAGTACCTTCTACTGGCGTTCCCTTCTCATCGACAAAACGGAAGTATATTTTAGTCTGTCCTTTATGTCCAGTAATTGCATTCAATGTCTCGTGGATAGCACGTATCTTCAGTTTGATGTTAATCGTAGGCACGGTCTAGGAATTCCTGTGCACTGTAACTGTACTCCTCGCTGGTGCGGAGACGACTCAGGAGGTCTGGCAAATCTACATTCACAACCTTTGTTCCGGTTTCATTATTGGTGATAATGAGTCGGCCATCCTGGTTGTAATCTTCGTGCTTCAGAATACGGGAGGTCATAAAGTCGGCATGGGCTATCTTGCCCTGCTCGTCCTCATCTACCGTATTCCATGTAGCATGAGGGGTATAAATGAGTTTACGGCTCTCATCGAGAGAGTTATCCCAAAGAATGCGGGCATTGTGATCCTCAATGGTCATCGTGTAGTCATTGACATCCATATCCTGTGGAGAGTCTAGGTCACGAAGCGCTACGTTGATCTTCTTGGTATCACGCACCAGAGGGATGGTTGCATAAGAAGGTTTTGAGGATGATACCTCTACTGCCTCCAGCAGTTTACCATGCCAGAGGGTATCGAGAGGGAGGCTGTTGTTGATAACCTCATCATACTCACCCTTGTTTTCATGGTCGAGATTCATTTCCAGTATCTGCATCTTATCATCTGTAGCCGATGGTGCGGTACGAACGAACTTGGCACGGCCTGAAGTCAACTGGTCGGTATAAGCATTCTGTCCGGCAAGGGCAAGGAACTGATATTTGCCTGGCTGTAGGTTCTCGACGTGCATCACATAATTTGGGTCTTTGAGAGGCGATGATAGCGCAGAATTCGTCTCGGTCTGTTGGGTTATATAGTTTCCGTTCTCGTCGAATATATACAGCGTTACCTGTCCGACATGGTCATTGAACATGTCGGCACGCTGGAGATTATAATCATACTTAAACTTCACATATACACCATTCGGGCAATCGCTGTAGTCCTGGTGCCACATATCGTGGCATGAGGTTGCGACGGCCAGGGTCATGGCAGCTGCCATGACACCCTTTAACCATTTGTTTATCTTCTGCGCTATCATATCGCTAATCAATTATTGTTTTCTATATTTATCGTTTTATATTACTCACCGAGAGTTGCTCCCTGTGTACGCTTAGCCCATGAAAGGACGTTGATCTTGACAGAGATGTAAGCAGCCAATTCATCATCAGGATCACCAATAACCTCAGGAACAACTGGGGAACCAAGTTTCTTGATACCTGTCACGTCAATAGTATACCAGTTATTACGGAGTACACCATAACGACCAAGATAATTTTCAGCCTGCTTAGTGGATGGATATGCACCTAGACTTACAGTTGGTTCTGGAGTTTCCCCCTTCTTCCATGGAGTCAAGTCGTCACCAAAATGCTTGATTCTTACAGGATAGTATGAAATACCATTCTCATAAGTAGCAACCTTGATTGCTTTCATAATGTTTGTAATAGCTGTGGTCATTGTTGGAGCTGAACCAGAGGTATATTTAGCATCACCTGTAGCATTGACTGAAACGGTAGGTTTGTTATTACCAGCTGTACTAGCAACAGTAACATCCAAATCACCTTCATCAATTTTTTTACCATCCTTCAAGCCTGTATTAATCCATGCTTGTACGTCAGTATTGTTCAAGAATGCACTCTTAACAGCCTTCTTCATATTATCTTCATCAAGCAGCTGACTCTCGTTGTCATTAACTACATAGAAAGTCTTACCATCATCTTTAAGCTGAGCAGCAATAATAACACGTGTAGTTACATCCTGATTCTGCTGAGGAACTGAGAAGGTATTTTCCAAACAGTAGTCATGTTCACCGAGATTTTTCAAGGATGTAGGCGCAGTATTACCTATTGTATTGAAATGGTCAGATAGGGTGCTAGGCTTAACGTCGTAGTTAGGGTCTTTTGCCCAATATGTACGATACAACTGAACATCACTTTCCATAGGATTATCACCAACAAAACGATAAGGCTTTGTAGGAGTTGATGATGTAGTCTTCAAAGAAAGCCAATCTGAAAAATTTGAAGTATTTCTCAAATAATAGGTCCTCCTATTGGTATTATCCAATACCCAACCCTTAACAGTATATGGTACAGTTGGAGCATCATCCAAATTACCTGTAGGTTTTGAAGCAATAACATCTACCTTTGCCAATGCACGCTCTACATAAATAGTTGCAGAAGAATTAGCCTTAGCCAAAGCCTCTGTAGCATAGATATGATCCTTATCTATCTTAGAAGCAACTGAGATTTCTGCACCAGTAGGAGCAGATTCGCCACCTTTAACACTTGACAAAGGAGCATTCATCATCAAGAAACCAGTTGTTTTAAAGGCAGAAGCATCCTTGGTCAATTCCAGGCTTTGCAAATCTGAGATTTTCTTAGTTGAAGGAAAATCTTCACCATTTACCTTCAGTGAAGCATTAGTGTTATCAACTGTAAGTGTTCCATTGTTATTCAATACAACAATTGCATAGAAATTCTTAGATCCATCTGATAGTCCACTATTAATTTTTTGAGTAATTTTGGTTGTGGTAGTAATATTATCATCTGTAGTACCAACCAAGTTCATACTCAAGTTTTTTAATTCATACGCTCCTGCAAAGATTGCTTCTGCCTCATTAGCACCCTCAAACAGAATCAAGGTACCATCCTTTACTGCATACTCGTCAGCAGGTCCATCATTAAACTCGTCATTTTTTGCACGACTCATAGAACCACTACGTGTAGGCAAATTCAATGAAAGTGAGATATAGCCACTTCCACTCTGATTAGAACCAGTGTTGTTGCCACCACCATTCAAATCATCACTACTAGAACAAGAACCGAGCATCAGCCCCGCTAATGCAACGGAAAATAATAAAGTTTTCTTCATCTTGTAACTTTTTATAGTTGTTATTAATATTTTATATCTTTACTTATAACCGCTCTTAAAAAACAAATTATGTTACATTTATATATGTTTGGTTTACAATTCATCTAATACGTTATATTTGAGGTACTTTATAAAGTTGTACTTAGAACGGTTTTGCCTGGTTCAGGAGACTGCCCCAAGCCAGGGCAGTGCCCTGGCTCTAAGGAATAGCTATCTTATCCTAAACAGACAGTATGTATAACTTTATAGATTCTGTAAATTTTCTTTTGCAGAAGCAATACCAGCCTTGGCTGCCTGCTCCAGATAATAACGAGCTTGCTTCTCGTTGCCCTTCAGTATCTCATAAACACCTCGGGCATTCTGGGCATTCGGACTGGTCCCTGCCTTATCGAGATAAGATTTCGCACCATCTGCATCACCGGCATTCAAACGGGTAATGGCTGCATTCAGATTCGCTGTCTCGTTCTCAGGGAACATGCGGACAGCTACTTCCATCACGTCATTAAACTCCTTGCTGCCTGGCTCGTAAGTCTGGGCTACCATGAACATCTCCTCCTGGCTCAACTGCTGTGGCTTGGTCTTGATAATCTCCTTTGCCTCTTCCACATCGAAAGGTTTCACCTTATAAGTAATGTGGTAGTCGGAATGACGGAGCGCCGGATACCAGGTGTCGAGCATAAAGCGATACTGTGAAGGATACTGCTTCTTAATCTTCAACTCGCGGGCATCAGGATTCAGACTCTTATCATCAATGATTGCCAGAATGGCACTCTTATGCTCCAGGTTGCTACCTTTAATATAAGCAATCAGTCCATCCCAATCCTCTGGAGTAGAAGAAACCGTGAAGAGGTTGTTTGGCAACTTCACCATTCGGCGGACATATTCGGTCAGCGTCTTGGCACGGTTCTTTGCCAGATAATCATTATGGGTGTAAGGACTCTCTGGGGATGCATAACCATGAATGTTGATGCCGCTCACTTCGAGGTTCCTGTCTTCCTTCAATGCATTGATGGTACGGATAATGCTATCCAACTGCTCAGGATTGCGGCGGTAATCAGGATGCAGTTCTATGCGGTCTACCGGGAAATCGATATAAGCACGCTTATCCAGATGACGGACCTTAACCGCCTCTACCTCAGGACGAACGAAGGTTGCGACCGGCTGGCGACGGCGAGTGACAGTGAAATCATTGCCATCCTGCGGATCACCACAACCGCAGAGGTCTTCGTGAATATCGAGATCGTAGTTTCTTTCCTTAGAAGAGAGAGGAACTGAGGCAAGATACTTCACAGTCTGCTGCTTCTTGTTGTCTCGCTTCACCACCAATGCTTCAGGTGAAAGCTGCAACTGTTTCTTTCCCACTCCACGATCATACATAATCTGCTGTCTTCTGCCGTTGATAACAATCTCTGGCATCTTGAGCAACTCACCCTTATGCTTGATCATCGGAGTATATACAAGCTGGTTGTTGGTAGGGAGATCGAGGGAATCGAGATTCAGATCCATCGCAACCGTAATGAGGTCATTGTGGTGAGACATCTGAACATTAGATACCTTTATCTTATCGGCAGCTAGCTTGAGACTCTTGCAATCCTGGGCTGCAAGAGGCATAGCCATCAAAAGAGAGCTGAATAATAATATGTAGTTCTTAAAATCTTTCATACTCATAGATTATGTTTAATGAGTTACAACATATAAATAAGAGAAATGGCTGCCTTGGTAGGACCCACATAGTTGTCATGAGATGACTTCTCCTTCTCGCCACAGGCACCGCACTTGAACTTGTCGTACTGGATATAGTCATATCCGAAACCTACAGAGGTTTCCAGGTTCCAGTGCTTGGAAAGAGGCCATTGATAACCAGCGGTCACACCACCACCTACATACCATCCTTCGTAACGATGGTCGCGTAGAGATTTGAAAATGCCAAGGGGTAACTTCACTCCTCCTGCATTAAACTGTCCGCCCATGGCATGAACACCCAAGAACCAGCCATTGAAGCTCTGGCAGAACCAGTAACGGTATTCTGGTTGCAAAAGCCAATGACGAAGGCTTGACTGGTCGCCACCGGACTGTTTCCAAGGATTGAAGCCAAAGAATACCTGAGCGGTATGCTTCTTGCCTAAGGCAGTCTCGACACCGAGATTAGGAGTTGTTGTAGCCCAATATAAGAGGTTGGACTTGACTCCCGTGTTTTGCGCATAATTAGCTAGCGATACAAATATGAGTAACACTGTAGCTAAAATTAATCGTTTCACCATCTATTAAAAGAGTTTAGTTAAGTCTATTTTTTTCGCTTTTACTATATAAATAGGTAATTATAAAAATTAACCGTTTACATGATAGTTCGCATTTTCTGGGGGCAAAGGTAATAAAAAAAATGAATGGGGGAGGCCGTCCGAAAACTTAATTAGGGAAGCAAACAACAGAATTGAGCAT
>JAJWAL010000142.1:0-6458 GCA_021618535.1 Segatella copri
AAAGTGCCTTTTTCCTACATGGCGACGTAATCTTTCCTACGTCCTGACACAGAAACTCCTGCGTCGCCATGTAATTTCAAGGGCATTAGAAGAGAAAAAATCCCTTGCAACCACTAGAGTCGCAAGGGATTCACATTATCCACTTATCTATTTGTACCTTAAGGGTCTATTGAAGATTGGAGGTCGGCATTTAGAAACGGTATACAACAAAGCTGTTTGGCTTCATCTTCACGTTCAATACATTGCCCTGAACCTGTGCATCTGATACAACAGGAACAACCACATTTTTATTGTCTATCTTGTTTTCTGCCTGAATATCGTCGGCATGGAGAACGGTTACCTTACCTGGGTTCAACTTCTTGATACCATTAAAGGTTACGTTGATTTCCTTTGCCTCATTAGAGGTGTTGGCAATCTTCACGATGTAACTCTTGGTGTTCTTATCGAAGCAAGCACTGGCATAGAGACCATTCTCGCCTGCTACCGCCTTGCCGTTCTCGGTAAGTTTCAACACATTGGTACCCTTGTTCTCGCCGTAGAGCTGCTGAACATAGTAGTTGGCAGAACGGACAGAGCTGAGGTTATCGAACCAGATGAGGTCCGGACGCCACTGCCATCCCTCTACATGAGCGAAGAGAGGTGCATAGGTAGCCTGATAAACCACATCAGCATTACGCTCCAAACCAGTCATGAAAGCTGCCTCTGAAAGGGCTGCCTCCCAAGAGTTTGGATCATTCTCGGCATGAGCAGCATACTCACCGGCAAAGACCTTAGGACCCTTGCGATCGTACTTGTCGTAACGGCTGGCATTGCTGCGGAACCACTCAGGGCTCTTGTAATAGTGCTCATCCACCATATCTACACCCAACTTGCGCATCTGCTTCCAACCGTAGTCGAAGTCCTTTCCATCAGCAGATGGACCTGATGAACCGCAGATCTTGATCTTTGGATACTTGGCATGAATCTGCTCCATGAACTTCTGCAGACGCTCAGGGTACATAGGTCCCCACTGCTCGTTACCGATACCAATCTGCTTCAGATTGAATGGTGCTGGATGACCCATATCGGCACGGAGCTTACCCCACTTAGAGGTGACAGGACCATTGGCAAACTCGATGAGGTCGAGTGCATCGTCGATATAGCTCTGAAGATCCTTGACTGCTACATGTGCATTAGGATCCTTATCATCGTTCTGATACTGGCAAGCCAGACCTACAGAGAGAATTGGCAATGGTTCAGCACCAATCTTCTCTGAAAGGAGGAAATACTCATAGAAGCCCAAGCCCAATGACTGATAGTAGTTAGGGAAAAGGCGATGTGGGAAGGTATCTCTCCAGCGGTTCTCGTTCAGAGGACGGTTCTCAGGAGCACCCACAGAGTTCTTCCACTCATAACGGGTATCGAGGTCGGTTCCCTCTACAATACATCCGCCAGGGAAGCGGAAGATGCCTGGCTTCAAGTCAGCCAAATCCTGTACGAGGTCTGCACGGAGACCATTCCAGTTGTCCTCAGGGAAGAGAGAGATATGGTCGAGATCTACGCTCTCAGAACCCTTCTCCAGATATACTCGCATCAAACCCTTGGCATCGGTCTGAGGAGAAGTAAGGGTAGCAGTAAGCTTCTGCCATTTATTATTGGTGATGTTGATGACCTGCTTGGCAATGACATCATTCTTTGAATTGACGAGTTCTACGCGAATCTTGCCCTGCTTGCCATCGATGAGATGAAGACGGCCATATACGGTGAAATCGTACTTCATATCCTTCTTCAAACCCATACCGAAGAAACCGCGGTTCTCCAAACCGGTCTGTTTCTCACGTGCGCCTGCGCTCTCAAGTGTTACATAATGAGGATTGCGGTCGAAGGCAGGTTTTACATCGCTGAGGGTTACATTTCCGAATGTATTCCATCCCATCAGGCGCTGTGGGAATTCGAAGGAACGGTTCTCTACCATCTCTGCATAGAGTCCACCATCGGCACCGAAGTTGATATCCTCGAAGAAGATACCATACATGGTAGGCTGGATTTCTGCTCCAGGCTTGTTAGCCTGAACAGTAAACTGATGCTGTGCGAAAGCTCCGAGTGAAGACATCGCCAGCAATGCTGCTGCGAAAAATTTTGCTTTTCTCATATTGTTCGTTATTGTTTTATTTTTAGGCTGTACCTACACTTTTCCGTGATAGGTGGTGCAAAGATAAAAAAATCCACCCCGAATGAGGTGGATTTTCTGTTTAAATATATTGGATTTTCGTATAAATCCCTGCTTTTCTACTATTTATCTAATGGAATGAGCACGAAAGTGAAGTTCTTATCGCCATAATGGAGGCGATATTTCTCCAAAGGCCATGCACCCCAAGAGTTCTCACCAGCCACACCAGAATGCTCTGCATCGAGGAAGAGATTGGTGAATTTTGACTTCTTCAGGTTGAAACTGTGGCGCTGATCCTTGTCATCACCATCATCCAGTTCTTCGGTGTCGAAGTGGATAGCGGAAGCATAGAATGGCTTGCAGCTCTTCACCTTGAATCCGAAGCCGGAAGCATCGGTCTGGTTCCACCAGCGCATATCACCCTTGGTTCCACTCTCCTGTGGACGGATGTATGGGAAGTACTGGTTGTCGGCATCATCGCTGTAGATTCCGATGCGCATGCAGTCCTCACGGTCTGAATAGTTCTCGATAGGACCACGGCCGTAATACTGGCTCTTGTCCATATCGTATGGCAACTGCATCAGCATACCGAAACGGAACAGATCGCTGACCTTGGCATCATCAGAAGCATCAAACTCCTGGCTTACCTTCATCGCACCGGTGTTAGGCATGATGAGATAATCGATTTCCAGCTCACCCTTCACCTCTGGCATCTCATAGGTTGCACAGATGCTGATGGTGTTTGCCTTCTTATCCTTTTCAACAGCTACACCCTTCAGGTTCATGACAGGGTTCTTCCAAACCTTGAACTTCTTCTGCAGACCTGCACCGAAATCATTATCGGTAGGAGCACGCCAGAAGTTTGGCTTCAGGGTTCCGCCCTCGCCGAGGAGCGACTTGCCACGATAGGTATATTCAGAGATGAGACCGGTGGTACGGTTCACCTTCACGGTCAGATCAGGAGTTGTGACGGTGATATCCTGCTCGCCCTTCTTGTCGATGAGCTTAGCCTTCACCTTCTTGCCGTCCTGAGCCTTAGCCATGTTGTCTGCACAATGACCGCAGCACTTTTTCTCCTTCACTGCCAGCTGGGCATAAGCCGCAATCTGACCAGCCTCCATCAGAGGTTCAGCCTTCTTCAGGCGGAAATCGATGTTGAGGAATACCTCCTTGCCCTTTACCTTAGAAAGGTCGTAAGGGATAGTGAAGTTCCTGGTCTGCTGGGCAGCTACATCGATAGCAGCGATGGTACCGTTCTGAGTCTCCACGCCATCTTCAATCAGGCTCCAAGCCAAGGCATAGTTGCTCAAATCGCGGAAGAAGTTCTCATTGTGTACGCTTACTTCGCCCTTCTCAGCATTCACCATCTTAGCCCAGATGTTCTGATACTGGTAAGCTACCTCATAGGCATGAGGATTGAGCTGACGGTCTGGACCGATGATACCATTGCAGTTGAAGTTGTTGTCGCTAGGGTCGTAATTGTTGTAATCGCCACCGTAGCAATATTCTATCTTGCGGAGCTCTTCATTGCTCATCTTCTCAGGATTCTTGATGGTCATCGGCTTCAATACCTTGCGGTGCAAGCCCTGGTCAACGAAATCCCAGTCGAAACCACCCTGGAAGATTGGATACTTGCGTACCAAGTCCCAGTAATCCTTCAGGTTACCACCCGAATTACCCATGGTATGGTTGTACTCGCACTGGATGAGCGGCATCGGACTGTTAGGGTCCTTCGCATACTTTTCGCAAGCACTTACAGGATAATACATAGGGCAGAAGATATCAGTACCCTCGCCACGATGAGCCTGCTCATACTGAACCGGACGGCTCTGGTCCTGACTCTTGATCCACTTGTAAGCCTGCAGGAAGTTATCGCCCATCACAGTCTCATTACCCAAACTCCAGGTTACGACGCTAGGATGATTGAAGTACATGGAAACATTATGCTGGTTGCGCTCCATAATCTGCTTGGCAAACATCGGCTTCTTGGCAGCAGCATCATCGCCATACTGGAAGCCGTGACTCTCCTGGTTAGCCTCAGCAACCACATAGATACCATACTCATCGCAAAGCTCATACCAGCGTGGATCATCAGGATAGTGGCAGGTACGGACAGCGTTGATATTCAGGCGCTTCATAATTTTGATGTCCTGAATCATGCGTTCCATGCTCAATACATAACCTCCATCAGGGTCAATCTCATGACGGTTGGCACCCTTGATGAGCACAGGCTGACCATTGACAAGGAACTGCTTGTTCTTGATTTCCACCTTGCGGAAACCAACCTTGACAGGAGTCATGCTTGCTGATTTCATGTTGCCATTCTTCAGCGCACTTGAGAGGGAAACCTGAAGGGTATATAAATAAGGTGTCTCGGCACTCCACTTCTGAGGATTTGCTACCTGCAGAGAGAAATTGGCAGTACCATTCTTGGCTACGCCAGTAGTGGTTGCTACCTGCTTGCCGTCCTTGTCGAACAGGATGAAGTTCAGCTTGCCGTTACCCTTTACCTTGGTAGAGATATTGAGCACACCATCCTTGTAGTTGTTTACAAGGTCAGGAGTAACACGGATGTCTTCCAGCTGCAACTTGGCATCGCGGGCAAAGAGATAGCTTTCACGAGCCACACCACTCAAGCGCCAGAAGTCCTGATCCTCATCCCAGGAACCATCACACCAGCGGAAGGTCTGGAAGGCAATCAGATTCTTGCCCTTCTTCAGATAAGGAGTGATATCAAACTCGGCAGCCACCTTGCTATCCTCTGCATATCCGGCAAACTTGCCGTTTACATAGAGATAGATGTTGGAAGTAACGCTACCGAAATGAGCTACAACCTGCTTGCCATCCCAGTTGGCAGGGATGTCGATGATACGGCGGTAAGAACCTACATGGTTGTCCTTGGTAGGAACTGCCGGTGGCTGCTCATTGAAATGTTCACGCCATGCAAAACCATTATTTACATACTCCGGATCGCCGAATCCGTCCATCTCCCAGTTGCCTGGAACATTCATGGTCTTCCAGTTGGAATCATCAAGATCTTCCTTGTAGAAGTCGGTAGGACGCTGGTCGGCATTAGCCACCCAGTTGAACTTCCAGGTTCCGTCGAGCGAAAGGAAATACTTGCTTTCCGTCTTGTTCATGTGCAGGATATCCTTGCTCACGATCTTACCGTCTTTCTCAGAAACCCAGTCATCTGCCGGATAGGTGAAGAAATTGGTGTGCAACGGAAAACGATTGATGGCATTCACCTGAAGGTCGTGCCATTCTGTGTAAGTTGGCTGCTGGATGGTCGTCTTATTCAACGACTTAATGGCTGCCTTCGGTTTGGTTGCACCAAAGGTTGACATTGCTAATCCTGCCAAACTCAATGTTACGAACAGTCTCTGTTTCATGTTTGTTAGTTATTTATACATTAGATTGAAATTACACCTTATTATATATAGGCTATTCTATACCTTATTATATATAGGCATATCCTGGAGCATCTAATATGCCTCCATGTTGCCGATAGCCTTAGCTAAGCAACTGCAAATATATAAAAATTAAGTTAGAAACAAGCAGAGCGCCCGTATTTTTTATTGTTTTTTCAACACCGGAGCACCATTTTTCCAAGAAATAGGTACCCATACCATCATAGAAAGGCATATAAATATATAAAACTTTTTCAATATCCGCTAAAAGAAAATGACAAAAAAGTTTGGTGTTTCCAAAAAAATGCATTACCTTTGCCATCATAAAATAAACAACGAAACGACATAAAAAAATTATGATGACAATCGAAGAATACAGAGCAGCCATCTTGCAGGCTTTGCTCGATACTAAGAACGAGGACGGCACTCCAGCCATTACTCCAAGGGAAGCACAGGAAGCACTCAACGGATTTACCGATGATGAGTTGCAAGACGGACTCCTATGGAATTCGCCCGAAGACGTGGCATCAATTATCCTTGAGGGATAAATCGCGGAAGTTATATTCAGCTACCAACAGATAAGAATAGGAGCAAAGACCCTTTTTGCGGGGTCTTTGCTCCTATTCCCATTTATACTTTCTGTTCTTTCTTCCCTTAAATTCTGCCTTTAAATGCTCCGCAACAGAACATTCGCATGTGGTTTATACGGGCTGAAAGACCCAAAAACTCCCAGAAGCAGCACGCCCTGAAAGGGCAGAAGCTCCTAGCCCAGGGCATCGCCCTGGGTATAATAGCAATCAGCAAGGCGCCCTGTAAGGGCAAAAGCTTTGTTAATTGCCTGAAATTTTAAAGCTTTTGCCCTTACAGGGCGACAGGTTTGCGTCCGTAATAACCCAGGG
>JAJWAL010000143.1:0-6435 GCA_021618535.1 Segatella copri
CCCTCGCAGATGCTCTGAACGATAGGAATCTGGGCGAGCAGAGGCACATTCATTTCCTTGGCGAGATTCTTGCAACCCTCCTTACCAAAGATATAATACTTGTTCTCAGGCAGCTCAGCAGGCGTAAAGTAAGCCATGTTCTCGATAAGTCCGAGGATAGGCACATTCACCTTATCATTCTGATACATGTCAATACCCTTTCTCGCATCGGCAAGCGCCACCTGCTGAGGAGTACTTACGATAACTGCACCCGTAATGGAAAGCGTCTGGAGCAGCGTAAGATGAATATCGCTTGTGCCAGGAGGCGTATCGAGGATAAAGTAATCCAACTCACCCCAGTCAGCATCAGCAATCAGCTGCTTCAGGGCAGAACAAGCCATTCCGCCGCGCCACAGAGTAGCCGTAGTAGGACTTACGAAGAAACCGATACTCAGGAGTTTCACGCCATATTTTTCGACAGGTTCGATGAGGTCTCTGCCGTCCTTGTGAACAGAATAAGGACGCTCCTCCTCCACACCGAACATCTTAGGCATGGAAGGACCGAAGATATCCGTATCGAGCAAGCCTACCTTATAGCCCAACTTAGCCAGAGCGATGGCGAGATTGGCAGAAACGGTGCTCTTGCCTACTCCACCCTTACCAGAGCTCACAGCGATGACGTTCTTCACCTGTGGCAGCATCTTTCCCACCTCAGGACGAGGAGCCGACTTGAACTCAGTAACGATTTCCACCTCTACATCTTTCGAAATATGATAATGGATGGCAGCCTCAGCCGCCTTCACCGTACTCTTGAGGAAAGGATCCGTATCACGAGGAAAGAGAAGAACCACCTTCACCTTCATACCATTGATGCTAGGCGTATCTGCCAGCATCTCGCTCTCTATGAGGTTCTTCTTGGTGCCTGGATAAATCACCGTAGCAAGCGCCTCTTCAATCAATTTTGGATATAATGTCATCATTTCTTTTTATTTATTTGGTGCAAAAGTAACAATAAATAATGTAATAAGCAAATAAAAACTAAATAATTTCAGATATTAAACACTTTTATGTATCTTTGCAAATTGCAGAAATGTGTAGTTTCAGCAAAAGCGAATCTACAACCGAACAGACAAAAACGGAAGAAAAATGAAATATAAAAAGATTATATTAGGCGTTGCCTTGGCTCTGGCCTGCTTCTCTAGCCTGAATGCCAACGCGCTGACCGAAACCAAAGTGAAGAAGACGGAAACTCAGACCGCAGCACCCAACGTTTACTGGACCGACGGCTACGGAAGAGTATCTTATACCACCAACTCTATCATTTCGCCGGTAGTAAAAATTGCCCTCAAGGAGTTTGCGGGCGATATGAAAGCAGTGACCGGATTCGATGCGAAAGAAAAATCAGGTGCACCGATACAGATTTACCAGCTCGACCAGCTCACCAACAAAGAGTTTTCGGCAGTAGAAAAACTCGGTGCGCCGCTGCATCTTATTATCACCGCAAAGGATGCTTTCTACATCGGTACGAGGAAAGGGAAACTCATCGTTATCGGAAGCAACGCCCGCGGAACGGCTTACGCCATCATGAAACTCTCTGAGCTGGCTGGCGTTTCGCCTCTGGCGGCATGGAACGACCTGCAGCCTGCTCAGCGCAAGAGCCTCTATACACCCGTAGACCAGCAGTGGATAGAGGTTCCGAGAATAGAATTCAGAGGACTTGCCCTGAACAACAGCCAGTGGATGAAACCGCAGAACTACAGCCGCATCGCCCGACTGATGCTGCGCCTGAGAGCCAATACGCTGTGGCAGGTAGACGGCAAACACGAGGCTGCTTACAACAAGGCTGTGGTAGACAGTTTCGACATCTGCGTGGCGGAAAACTACAAGGTGACGGAGTTCGTGGGCAAGAAGCACAAGAAGAAGCACCGCCAAACCATTGAGAATGTGAAGCTGGTATGCTCAGATGCACAGATGGAGATGAGCAATCTCTCGCCGGGCCTGCTGCTCGAAATGCTCAACAGCAAGGATTATCTGGAGAGCAAGAATGCCCAGCGCGGCAAATCACACCGTTCTGAGGCTCACAACGACGAAGACTGTGCCTGGATAGCCAACATTACCAATCCGAAACAATCAACCTTCCAGCTAGCCATGATGATGAACCTGGCGTGGAATAAAAACGCCCTGAAAGCAGGTTGCAAGACATATATCCAGAACACTCTCAACGCATTCTTTGGCGCCATTACGGGCAAGAAAATCATGCCTCTGATGGAAGAATATTACCGCCTTACCAGCATCCGCCATTCCGCTTATATGGCGATGCCTTACGGCGATACTGAGTTTCATTCAGGCGAATTCGGCAACGAACTGGAGCGTTTTCTCTACCGCTACGACCTGTTGAAGGCGCAGACTGAATCCATCGAACGCATGCTGCCTCAGAACCAGAAAGACGGTTTCTTCGAGGTAGTGAAATATCCGATATTCCTGGCTGCCTTAGTAGCCGAAAAGGAGCTGGAGGCACAGGAAGCAAGATACATCTCCCGTCCGGGACTGTTTAATAAAGACGATGAGGCGAAGGCTGCAGCGGCTGTGAGCCTTGATGCTTACAACAAACTGAAGCAGCTCAATGCCTACTATAGTCACATCAGAAACGGCAAATGGAAGGATTTCATTCTTACCAACGGTGCAGAGATGCAGGCTCCGCAGATTCCGGGCACACTCCCGGCTGCCGACATCAAGCGGCTGAAAGCAGATGCCTTCGACCGCAGCAACGATCTCAAGCCGCTCTCTGTAGTTACCGGCGACATCATTGCCAAGAATGCCTACGAATGGAGCGAGGCTACCGAATCGCCGCTTGCCCAGGCTGCCGTAAGAGGAGCCGAGAAGATTACCGTCCGTCCGCTGTTAGGTCACAGCGGCAAGGCTGTGAAATTACCGAAAGGAGCCAGTCTGAGCTATGATTTCTACTGCGACAAGAGCGGTGATGCGCGTTTCACCATCGCCGTTATTCCTTGCTTCCTAAACGCTGTAAAGGATATGAGGGTGAGTGTGAGCATAGACCGTGGCGAACCGGTAATCTGCCAGTTGAAGGAGGTTTACAACTCAAAGGACTGGCAGTTTGACCTGTGGCGCGGCCAGACGCTGAAGAGCTTCTACGTTACGCTGCCTGGCGGCAGTCACAACGTAACCATCAAGGCTTTAGACGATAATGTGATGATTGACCAGTGGGTTCTGGATTACGATGTAGACAGAGAATATTACGTGTTCCCAGTTGCAAAATAAGAGGCTTTTCTGCAGTTTTCAGGCTTAAATGAAGACCGGGCTGAGGCATAAATGAAGACGGGGCTGAGGCATAAATGAAGACCGGGCTGTGGCATAAATGAGGGCTATCATGAGGCTTATCATGTAGCTTTTCATAAGGCTTTTCATGATGCTGAAATGTGTTAAGAATCCTAACTCATAGCTTCTTCCCCTGCAACTCTATGACTTATGCCCCGCAAAGCACAGAGACGGGAAAAAAGAGCGAGGGGTTAACAGGTTAACAGTTAACACCCCAAAAATGCATGGTTCCCCCCACACATATATAAAAATAAGTATATATATTATATTATAATAAGGTACGCGCGAGAGGGAGTATCGAAAAAACAGCTGTTAACTGTTAACTCTGTTAACCCCCAGGCATAAAAAGACATAAAAAAAGCACTCCAAGGAGCGTGAACTCCTCAAAGTGCCCTGATCATAATTATATTTCTAATATTGGTTTTTACGCAATAAAGAAGTCATTGATCACTCAATAACTACGGTTGTCCAACCGTGCTTGTCCTCTACAGTACCATACTGGATTCCACGGAGCGTATCATACAGGTGCTTAGAGATAGGACCTGGCTTCTCACCGAAGTTGTAGCGCTTGCCTGTATCCAAGTCATCAATGTAGCTGATAGGACTGATTACGGCAGCAGTACCGCAAGCACCAGCCTCCTCGAAAGTATCCAGCTCATCCTCAGGAATCTGACGGCGCTCCACCTTCATACCGAGATCCTCAGCCAACTGCATCAGACTCTTGTTGGTGATAGAAGGGAGGATAGATGTACTCTTAGGAGTAACGTATGTATTATTCTTGATTCCGAAGAAGTTGGCAGCACCACACTCATCCATGTATTTCTTCTCCTTGGCGTCAAGATAGAACTCGCATGCATAACCCTTCTCGTGAGCGATATTGTTGGCTCTGAGAGAAGCAGCATAGTTTCCACCCACCTTATAGATACCTGTTCCGAGAGGAGCAGAGCGGTCGAAATCGCGGATGATGACGTATGGGTTGGTAGAGAATCCACCCTTGAAGTATGGCCCCACTGGAGTTACAAAGATGAGGAAGCAATACTCAGTAGCAGGGTGAACACCCACCTGAGCACTTGTACCGATGAGCAGCGGACGGATATAAAGCGTAGCACCGCTCTCGTAGGTAGGAATCCACTCCTGGTTGAGGCGAACTACCTTCTTCACCATTTCCTCGAACATCTCTGTAGGCACCTCTGGCATCAGAATGCCGCGACATGTGCTCTGCAAGCGCTTAGCGTTCTCGTCCATACGGAACACGCGCACCTTACCGTCTGGGCAACGATAAGCCTTCAAGCCCTCGAATGCCTCCTGACCATAGTGCAGACAGGTTGCAGCCATGTGCAATTTCAAATACTCATCAGAGCAAACTTCTATTTCGCCCCATTTGCCGTCGCGATAGTAACAGCGAACATTGTAGTCAGTCTGGCGATAGCCAAATGACAAATTAGACCAATCTAAGTCTTTCATAACATCTATATTTTTAATGTTCTACTAATATTTTAGATGCAAAAGTACAAAATAATCTATTAATCTGCAACTCTTTTATAATATTTTTAATGAAAACGTTATCTTTTTATTCATTTCTACCATTTTGGGGCATCTTTTTACCATTTTAGGGGGTTCTTTTATTCTAATTGAGAGATTGTATTACTGAAAATGAAAAAGCTGCACCCATTCTTCGCGAACAGGATGCAGCTAACCAACTAACATTAACTTTAAATCAACTATTCTTTAAACCTATCATTTTATATTGCTATATCACCAATAGGGGAAGCGAGATTAACGGGTGTATTCCTCAGGAATCTGAGGCATCGCTCCATTCTGGGTACAAACGTAGGCACTTACCTTTACGGCAAGTTCGTGAGCCTCCTGAATACTCTTGCCCTTCAGAATGCTGGCACAGAATGTACCGGTAAAGCTGTCGCCTGCACCTACTGTATCAGCTACCTCAACCTTTGGAGTCTTCTGGAATGACTTCACACCCGGAGCAAAGACATAGCTGCCGTTTACACCGCAGGTCAGCACGAGCATATCGAGATTATACTTGCCGAGAATCAGCCAGCACTTGTTCTCGATATCCAAACCTGGATAACCGAAGAGACGGCCGATGGTAATCAACTCCTCATCGTTAATCTTCAACACATTGCAGCGCTTCAAGCTCTCGGTAATCACCTCAGGAGTATAGAAATTCTGACGAAGATTGATGTCGAAGATCTTCAGACAATCCTCTGGAGTATGGTCGAGGAACGCATAGATGGTCTTGCGGCTAACCTCACTGCGCTGAGCCAGAGAACCCCAGCATACAGCTCCAGCATTGACAGCAATCTCCCTGATATCATCGGTGAATGGGATATTGTCCCAAGCCACACCCTGCTTGATATCGTAAGTAGGAACGCCCTCCTTATCAAGCTGCACCTGAACAGTACCGGTAGGATAATCTACCTCAGGCATTACATACTTCAACTTCTTCTCATCGAGCAGACGAAGAGCTGTATCGCCCAAAGCATCCTTACCCACCGCACTCACGGCTACAGAATGAAGACCATGCTGACCTGCATGATAAGCGAAGTTGGCAGGAGCACCACCGAGTTGAGAACCACTAGGGAGAACATCAAAGAGTATCTCACCCAAACCTACACAATATTTTGTATTCAAATTCTTTGTTTCCATAACTACACCTTATTATATGATTGTTTATTATAACTTGCGGATATAAGTGAAGAGATAAATAACTCCTACAGCCATGACAGCTACAGCACCTACCTGACCGATGGCATCGCTGGCAAAGCCCATAATCAATGGGAAGACGGTACCACCAAAGAGTCCCATGATCATCAGTCCACTCACCTCGTTCTTCTTATCAGGCATAGCAAGAAGTGCCTGAGAGAAAATCATGGAGAACACGTTAGAGTTGCCGTATCCCACGAGGGCGATGGCGATATAAAGCATCATCTTGCTCTCGCCTACCCACATGCCTATCATACTCAGAGCCATCATCACTACGCTGATGACGAAGAAAGTGCGGGTCTTCATCATGCGGAGGAAAACGGTACCGGTGAAACATCCGATGGTACGGAAGATGAAGTAGAGCGATGTAGCGAAGGCAGCCTCGTTCAGCGTCCA
>JAJWAL010000144.1:0-6319 GCA_021618535.1 Segatella copri
ATAATTTATGCAAGAAAAGAAAAATATTGTATTTTTATTTTGATTTCTCATTGTTTTGATGTACCTTTGCAAAGAAAATGGCTCATTTCGAGCCATCGGAAACAAAAATATAACTATAAGATAAAAAATGGAAAAAGTAAAGACATTAATTATAGGTAGCGGTCCTGCAGGATATACGGCTGCCATTTATGCGGGCAGAGCCAACCTGCAGCCAGTACTCTATTCGGGAATGCAACCAGGCGGACAGCTCACCATCACCACAGAGGTAGAAAACTTTCCGGGCTATCCTAACGGCGTAGACGGAACACAGATGATGATGGACATGAAGGAACAGGCAGCCCGATTCGGAGCCGAAATGAGAGACGGAAGCATCGTGAAGGCAGATTTCAGCTCACGCCCATTTCATCTTACAGATGAGCGCGACAACGAGATTGAGGCAGAAACCGTCATCATCGCCACAGGTGCATCTGCCAAATATCTGGGTCTTGCCGATGAAGAGAAATATCGCGGACAGGGCGTTTCAGCCTGCGCTACCTGTGACGGATTCTTCTACCGCAAGCGCACAGTAGCCGTAGTGGGCGGTGGCGATACAGCCTGCGAAGAGGCCATGTATCTTTCGGGACTTGCCAAGAAGGTTTACATGATTGTGCGCAAGCCTTATCTCCGTGCTTCAGAAATCATGCAGCAGCGTGTAAAGAACAAGGAGAACATCGAGATTCTGTTCGAAACCAATACGCTGGGGCTCTTCGGCGAGAACGGTGTAGAAGGTGCTCATCTCGTGCGCCACAAGGGCGAAGCCAACGAAGAGAAGTTTGACATCAGCATCGACGGATTCTTCCTGGCTATCGGGCATAAGCCTAACACCGACCTCTTCAAGGGTCAGATAGATCTCGACGAGCAGGGCTTCATCAAAGTAGTGCCAGGTACTGCCACCACCAACATTCCGGGTGTTTTCGCAGCAGGCGATGTGGCCGACCCAATCTACCGCCAGGGTGTTGTTGCCGCAGGCTCGGGAGCCAAGGCTGCCATCGAGGCCGACAGATTCCTGCAGCAACAGTAAAAACTATAGTATAAAATCCTATAAAGCGGGGTTAATATAGTTAAAAAATAACAGCAATATTTTGTCAGATGCAAAAAATGTATTACTTTTGCATCTGATAAAATAAAAAGGAAGATTGGCAGAGTGACCGAATGCGCTGGACTCGAAATCCGGTATACCCTCTTCCGGGTATCGGGGGTTTGAATCCCTCATCTTCCGCTAAGTTCCCCTACAGGAATCGTCATTTTATAGTTTCATAAAACAACTCGACATGAAAAAAATCATCATCCCCATATTTATGCTCCTCCCGCTGATGACTGCACAGGCCCAAACCGTGCTGACTGAAGAGCAGCAGCTGGAACAGGCACAGAAACAGCTGGAAGCTGCCAAGAAGGCACTAGAAGTGGCTAAGATAAAAGCACAGGCTGCCAAACTGAAGGCTCAGGCCGACAGCATCAACGCTGCAAGCGCCAAGGCTGAAGCTGAAGCAAAAAAGGCGGAAGCTAAAAAGGGCAATGCTACTGAGCCAGAACCAGTTGTTGTAAAGGAGCCAACCACATCAACCACGGGATGGGCGATTCCTGTTGCCGTAGCCGCTAAGCCAAAGGAGGCAGCCAAGCCTGCCAACAAGCTGGCAAATGGCACGACAGCCAAAGTGGACTTGAAATATCTGGCAGGCGCCATCACATATAATGATGAAAACAAGATTGAATTCACACTCGATACGGATGCTAACGGAAAAACTGCCAAGCAGATTTACGACATCGTATTAAAATACATGAGTGAACTGACACAGAACGAGCAGAACATAGCAAGCCGAGTAGCACTGGTAAACGATGCAGAACACATCATCGCCAACACGATGGACGAATGGCTCGTCTTCAGCCAGTCATTCATCTCGCTCGACCGCACGGAATTCAAATACCAGCTGGTAGCCAGAATTTCAGACAATCATCTGAATCTCTCGCTCGGCCGCATCATCTACAACTACGAGGAAGGAAGAAGCACCGGTTTCAAGGAACCTGCAGAAGAGGTAATCAGCGACAAGATTGCGCTCAACAAGAAGCAGAACGACCTGGCTAAAATCTTCGGAAAGTTCCGCAGATGCACCATCGATCGCAAAGACCAGATATTCGCAGAGTTAGCTGCATTAGTAAAACAATAACTTGAAGAAAAATGGATAATCAGAATACAGACAACAAGATACAACAGAACGAGGCACAGCAGCCTGCAAATGCTACAGCCCAGTCTACAGCTGAGCAGGGCGCAGAACAGACTGAACAGAAGCAGCCTACCAGCTACGCCGTAAGACCTCAGCACCGTCGGCTCCGCCCATTGGCCTACAGCGACCAGAACAACATGCTGAAGGTGCGCAACTATCTCAACATCGCCTTCATGCTGCTCGCCATCGTGGGGGTAATACTCTGGACCCAGCTGGAAGAAAGCCGCAATATCGCCTACATCGTACTCATCGTGGGTGTAGTGCTCAAGATTGCCGAAGTATGTATCCGACTATTTAAGAAATAATGAAGAAGAAGAAAATTATATTCTCATCACTCCTATTTTGTGCTGCAACCCTCCCGGTTGCGGCACAAAACGATTTTAACTATAACGAAGATTCGCAGTTCCGTCCTCAAACCAACCGCAAGGTGAACACCGATTCACTGGGCTCAGACAAGGAGATTCCGAAAGGCATCAGAGTATGGACCGTAGACGAACGCTTCGGCGACACAAAGGCTGCGGTAGTAGACACCTTGCAGCACATGTACATGAACACAACCTTCACGGAAGGACTGAAAGGCGAATACAATACCCTCGGAAACATGGGTACTGCCCGACTGAACCGAATCTTCATCGACCGCCGCAACACGCAGGGCAACTTCATCTTTACAGAGCCCTACGATTATATCGTAAATCCGGTAAGCGACTTCCACTTCACCAACACCTACTCACCCATCACGAACATAACGCTGAACAGCTGTGGCGACAAGGTGACGGGAGAAGACGACTTCAAGGCCATGTTTGCCGTGAATGCAAACAAAAGGCTAGGCGCCGGTTTCAGATTCGACTACAAGTATGGCAGAGGATATTATAACGCCCAGAGTACCAGCCACTTTAAATACACCATGTGGGCATCTTACCTGGGCGACCGCTATCAGGCACACTTCCTCTTCAGTACCAATCATGAGAAGATGACCGAGAACGGCGGTATTACCAACGATGATTACATCAAACATCCGGAAATCTATACCGAATCGTTTACCACCAACGAAATTCCTACCGTTCTGGAACAGAACTGGAACCGACTGGACAACCAGCACATCTTCTTTACCCACCGCTACAACGTTGGTTTCAGCCAAAAGGTAAAGATGACTGAAGAAGAAATCAAGGCAAAGAAATTTGCCATGGCTTCGAAAAAGGAAAATGCTGAAGAGGATGCAAAGGAAGAAGCCAGAAAGAAAGCCAAGGAACAAGGCAAGAAATTTGATGAGAAAGCCTACGACAAACAGCAGGGTGCTAAATTCAGCGGCCGTCCTGACGGAGCCAAGATTGCAGGCGATGAACCGGCTAAAGACTCAGCCGCAAAGGACATCAGGAACGACAGTACCCGAATCGCAGTAAACGGAAAAGCTGCTGCCGACAGTCTGCTTGCCGTCCAGAAGAAAAATGCCGAAGACTCGCTTTTCTACAAGAGCGAATATGTTCCGGTAACGAGTTTCATCCATACGGTAAAGTTTGACAACTATCGCCGTATTTACGAAGCTTATCAGACCCCTGCCGACTATTATCTGAATGAATATTACGATGCAGGCAGGCTGACCGGCGACTCCATCTACGACCAGACCAAGCACTGGCACATGAAGAATACCTTCGCCATTGCCATGCTTGAAGGTTTCAATAAATGGGCAAAGGCAGGCTTGAAGGCTTTCGCCAGCTACGACCTCCGTCATTATGAACTGCCAACCATGGAAGGCGGTTTCGAAAAATACAACGAGCATGTGCTGAGCGTAGGCGGACAGCTGAGCAAGCAGGAAGGCAAGACACTCCACTACAATGCCGTAGCAGAAATAGGACTGACGGGTGTTGACGCCGGAACCCTTGCCATAGATGGTAATGTAGACGTGAACATCCCATTCCTGGGCGACACGCTTCAGGTAAGAGGCGATGCTTTCTTCCATAGAGAAACCCCATCGTTCTATTACCGCAACTATCACGCCCGCCATCTGTGGTGGGAGAATAATCTCGACAAGACCATCCATACCCGCATCATGGGTACGCTCTCCTTCCCTAAGACGCGCACCAAGCTGAGAGTGGCTGTAGATGAAATCAAGAACTACACCTACTTCTCGCAGAGCTATGACATTACAGAAGAAGGTTTGCGAACAGGAGTCATGGTAACACCGATGCAGGAAAGCGGAGGAATCAACCTGCTGACAGCACAACTGGAACAGAACTTCAGACTAGGCATTCTGAACTGGGAAAACCAGTTTACCTACCAGCACTCAAGCAAGGAGAGTGTACTGCCAGTACCAGCCTTCAATGCCTACACCAACCTCTACATCAAGTTCAAGGTAGTAAAGGTGCTGAACGTAGACCTGGGTGCTGACATGCGCTACTTTACAAGCTATGAAGCTCCCGACTATTCACCTTATATGGGACAGTATACGGTACAGGGCAACGGCGAGAACAACGTAAAGATAGGCAACTATCCTATCGTCAATGTTTACGCCAACGTTCACATCAAGCACACCCGTTTCTTCGTAATGATGAGCCACATCAATGCAGGACAGGGCGACAAGAATTACTTCTTCGCTCCTCATTATCCGATGAACGAGAGAGTGTTCCGTATTGGAGTAAGTTGGAACTTCTTCAATTAATCTTTCTGATTTTCCTTAAGAATTTCAGGAGATTCAATTTTAATCTTTTTAGAATATGATAGAAACAAATTCTATAAAAGCATGGTATCTAGCCGCTCGCCCGAAGACTCTGACGGCGGCGGCTGTTCCTGTTTTATTGGGTATTGCGCTGGCTTATAAAGACGCTCAGCAGATACAGACATTGCCAGCCCTACTCTGCCTGCTCTTTGCATGGGTAATGCAGATAGACAGCAATCTGGTGAATGATTATTTCGACTTCAAACATGGTAATGACGACGAAACCCGACTGGGACCGAAACGTGCCTGCGCTGAAGGCTGGATTACTTTGGGAGCCATGAAATGGGGAATCATCCTCACTACTCTTCTGGGCTGCGCCATAGGTCTTCCGCTGGTTCTTTTCGGTGGTTGGGAAATGGTTATCGTAGGCATCTGTTGCGTAGTCTTCTGTTTTCTCTATACTACCTGTCTCAGCTATCTGGGCATGGGCGATATTCTGGTACTGCTCTTCTTCGGCATTGTACCCGTATGCTGCACATACTATCTCGTAATGCCCGAAACCATGCAGGGAGTAAGCCTGGAAGCGGTTCTCGTATCTGTAGCCTGCGGACTGGTAGTTGATACACTGCTCATTCTGAACAATTACCGCGATCATGACAACGACCTGAGAGCCGGCAAGAAGACCCTTGTGGTTCACATAGGAAAGAAGAATGCCGAGCGGTTATACTGTGCATTGGGCAATCTGGGCATCATTACCATAATAGGTGTAACCATCTGCGAAGTATTTCAGCATGAAGCCAGCAGCATGTTCCTGCCGCTTGCAGCACTCTATATCATTCTGCACAACAGAACCTATATGGAGATGAAAAAGATAGGCGAAGGCAGAGAACTGAACAGAATTCTGGGCAAAACAGCTCTGAACATCTTCTGTTTCGGCATTGTATCATCCCTGATCATCATAGGAATGGCGAATTGAACAATAATAAACTACTATTAATAATGTACGCGCGTACCTTATTATATAATAAAATGGAGGAATATCTATGAAACAACAGGTAAATCTCGAAATCATGGACTTTGTGGAGAAACAGATTCTCCCCAAATATAATGCTTTTGGCGAAAGTCATGGACTCAGACATGTTACCCGAGTCATCAGAAACTCTCTGAAACTGGTTCCGGTAACCGGAGCCGACATCGATATGGTGTATGTAATAGCCGCTTACCACGACCTGGGGATGAGCGGTCCGCGTGCCATTCATCATATTACCAGCGGTAAGATTCTGCAGGCAGACACAAGACTGAAGCGCTGGTTCAATAAAGAACAGATCAAAATTATGAAAGAAGCTGTTGAGGACCATCGGGCTTCATCCAGCCGTCAGCCTCGCAGCATCTATGGCAAGATTGT
>JAJWAL010000024.1:0-29830 GCA_021618535.1 Segatella copri
AAAGGTAAAAAGGTAAAAGGGTAAAAAGGTAAATGGATAAAAAGGTAAATGGATAAAAAGGTAAAAAGAGCCTTAACCCCTTTGTCCCCCTTTGCGCCCCCGTTCCCAGCGATTCCATCGCTGGTTCCCTAATAAAAGTAAAAAAAGAAAAAGGTAAAAATATGGCTGATATTTTAGAGGAAATTGTTGCTCATAAAAAGATAGAGATAGAGCAGCGCAAACGCTTTATCCAGCCACGGCAGATGATAACCCTCACCGAGCAGAAGATGCAGGAGGATGGGGGAAAGGTGCCGGGCGGAAGTATGAAGGAGGCGCTGATGAACTCGCAGACGGGTATCATCGCTGAATTTAAGCGCAAATCGCCTTCCAAGGGCTGGATCAAGCAGGAAGGTAAGCCGAGCGTTATCCCGCTTGCCTACCAGCAGAACGGTGCCTCGGCGCTCAGCATCCTCACCGATATTGATTATTTCGGAGGATATGATGAGTATATTCAGGAGGCGCGCCACGTGGGTGTTACTCTACCTATCTTATATAAGAACTTCGTGGTAGAGGAATACCAGTTGCTGCAGGCGAGATACTGCGGAGCTTCTGCCGTGCTGCTCATTGCGGCATGTCTGACCAAGGAGGAGTGTAAGCAGCTCATGAACATGGCACATCAGTTGGGCATGGAGGTGCTGCTCGAGATGCATAATGAGCGCGACTTTGAGTATGCGGAACTGGAACCGGATATGTACGGTATCAACAACCGCAATCTCGGTACCTTCTTTACGGATGTGGAGAACAGCTTCAGATTGGCAGAGAAACTTCCGAAAGATGTGTGCCGGGTGAGTGAGAGTGGTATCTCCAACCCGCAGACGGTGCTCCGGTTAAGAGAAGAGGGCGGCTTCAGAGGTTTCCTGATGGGCGAACAGTTCATGAAACAGGCAGACCCGGGCGTAGCACTTGCAGAATTTATTTCTAAATTATAGGATTGTTTGCTCCTAACGCCCTGAAAGGGCAGAAGCTCCTAGCCCAGGGCATCGCCCTGGGTATAAAGGCAATCAGCAAGGCGCCCTGTAAGGGCAAAAGCTTTAATGAAGAATAAACAATAAAGAAAATGTTTGTAAAGGTTTGTGGAATGCGTGAACCTGATAATGTAAAGCAGGTAGCGCAACTCGGCGTAGATATGATGGGATTCATTTTCTATCCTAAGTCTCCACGGTATGCCAGTCATGTGGTGGCTCGCTCTGATGCTGACAGAAATATCTGCAGAGTGGGAGTCTTCGTGAATGATTCCGTTTCCACGATGTTGGATAAGATTCATTTCTTCTCCCTGAATGCGGTGCAGATGCATGGAAGCGAGAGCAGGCAACTGTGTGAGCAGCTGCGTGAAGCAAAAGGGGATATGAAGATAATCAAAGCCATCAGTGTTTCCACTGCCGGGGATATTCAGAAATATAAGGAGTATGTAGGCGCTGTTGACTACTTCCTTTTCGACACCAAATGTAAGACGGTGGGCGGAAGTGGTCAGCAGTTTGATTGGCAGGTCCTGGATGAATATGATGGCGATGTTCCATTCTTGTTGAGTGGCGGCATCGGTTCGGAAGATGCTTCCCGCATCCTGTCTTTCCATCATCCCCGATGCGTAGGAATCGACCTCAACTCCAGGTTTGAGATAGAACCTGGACTGAAGGATGTAGAGAAACTCAAGGAATTCCTTTTAAAGGTAAAAAGGTAAAAAAGTAAAAAGGTAAAAAAGTAAAAAACAAAAGATGAACAAGATAAATGCATTATTTGCAAACAATAAAGACCGCAAGCTTTTGAGCTTGTATTTCTGCGCCGGATGCCCAACTTTGGAAGGTACCGGCGATGTAATTAAGGCGATGGAACGCAAGGGTATCGACATGATTGAGGTAGGAATCCCTTTCAGCGATCCACTTGCCGACGGACCGGTTATCCAGAGTGCCGGAACCAAGGCCTTGAAGAACGGAATGACGGTGAAGAAACTCTTCGCCCAGCTGAAGGAAATCAAGGATGAAGTGCAGCTTCCACTCGTGCTGATGGGTTATCTGAATCCTATCATGCACTACGGCATAGAGGCTTTTTTCAAGAGTTGCGTAGAGAGCGGAGTGAGCGGCACCATCATCCCAGACCTTCCTTTTGATGATTATCTGAAGGTGGTAAAACCCATTGCCGACAAGTATGACATCCGTGTCATCATGATGATTACGCCAGAAACCAGCGAGGAGCGCATCCGTTTCATCGATGAGCATACCGATGGATTCATCTACATGGTCAGTTCGGCAAGTATCACGGGCGCCCAGAGCAGTTTCGGCGATGCCAAGTTGGCTTATTTCAACCACATCAACGGCATGAATCTGCGCAACCCACGCATGATAGGTTTCGGCATCAGCAACAAGCAGACCCTTACCAGTGCTCAGGATAATGCGGCGGGAGCCATCATCGGCAGTAAGTTTGTAACCCTGCTCAATGAAACCGGTGATCCGGATCAGGCATTAGATAGGCTTTTTGAGTGCCTCAAAAAGTAGTTGATAGTTAATAGTTAACAGCGGCTTAGCCTATAGCAGGCTTGCCCTATAAACTATAAATTATAAATTATAAATTATAAACTAAGTATTATGTATCAAGTTGACGAAAAAGGATTTTTTGGAAAATTCGGAGGAGCTTATGTTCCTGAGATATTATATAAATGTGTAACCGAGTTGCAGCAGGCTTACAAGCCAATCATTGAAAGCGAGGAGTTCAAGAAGGAATACCGCGCGCTGCTGAAAGATTATGTGGGCCGTCCTTCACCTCTTTATTATGCCAAGCGCATGAGCGAGAAGTACGGATGCCAGCTCTACCTGAAGCGCGAGGACCTGAACCATACCGGTGCACACAAAATCAATAACACCATCGGTCAGATTCTCATGGCAAAGAAAATGGGCAAGACCCGCATCATTGCCGAAACCGGAGCCGGACAGCACGGTGTGGCTACCGCTACGGTATGCGCCCTGATGAACATGAAGTGTGAGATCTTCATGGGTGCCACCGATGTGGAACGCCAGCATACCAACGTAGAGCGTATGAAGATGCTGGGAGCCAAGGTGAACCCTGTGCGCACAGGCAATATGACGCTGAGCGATGCCTGCTCTGAGGCCATACGCGACTGGTGCTGTCATCCACAGGATACCTTCTACATCGTAGGTTCTACCATGGGTCCGCACCCTTATCCAGACATTGTTGCCAAGATGCAGAGCGTTATCTCCGAAGAACTGAAATGGCAACTGGAGGAGAAGATTGGCCGCGACTATCCTGATTACCTCATCGCCTGCGTGGGTGGCGGAAGTAATGCTGCCGGAACCATCTACCACTATATTGATGATGACCGCGTGAAGATTTACCTGGCTGAGGCTGCCGGACACGGAATAGATACCGACTATACCGCTGCCACCATGCACTGCGGAACAGAAGGCATTATCCACGGGGCCCGCACCCTTGTGATGCAGACCGAAGACGGACAGATTGAGGAAGCCTTCACCATCAGTGCCGGTCTCGACTATCCTGGCATCGGCCCTATGCACGCCGATCTTGCCACATCGGGCAGGATTCATGTGCTCGCCATTAAGGATGATGAGGCCATCTACGCCGGTTACGAGCTCACCCGCATGGAGGGCATCATTCCGGCTATTGAGAGTGCGCACGCCGTGGCAGCCCTGAAGAAGATGAAGTTCAAGAAGGATGATGTGGTGGTGCTCACCGTATCAGGCCGTGGCGACAAGGATGTAGAAACATATTTGAGCCATAAGGAAATGGCAGGAGAATACGGCAATTTTTAAATAGTTAATAGTTTATAGTTAATAGTTAACAGAGGCTGCGCCGTTGAGCACGATTGTCAAAGCGGTTTATGCTATAAACTGTAAGCTGTAAACTATATACAGTAAATCATAAATTAAATGAAGTTTAATTACAAGACTGTTACCCGCAAGATTCTCGCCGACCTCTATACGCCGGTGGGAGTCTACATGCGACTGAGAGATATTTATCCGCAGTCGGCTCTGATGGAGAGTTCCGACTATCATGGCTCCGAGAATTCGCGCTCCTTCATCGGTGTGCATCCGCTGGCAAGCATCGCCGTAAGTCATGGTGAGGTTATCAAGACCTATCCCGACGGAAGTGTAGAGAAAGAGCAGCTTCCTGCCTTCGGTGCAGGTAAGGGCGAGGAGTGCAAGCTCGCCATCTCAAAGAGTATCAACGACTTCATCTCTTCCTTCCATGTTGAGGGCGAGAGCAAGGAGTTTTGCGGACTCTATGGTTTCACCACCTTCAATGCGGTGAGATATTTCGAGAACATCCCGGTTAAGGATACCACCATGGAGAAGAATGATGCGCCCGACATCTATTACATCATGTATAAGGACATCATCGTCTTCGACCATTTCAACAACACCATGGAGCTCATTGCGCTCCAGGAAAGTGAAGATCCTCACTCTTCACTTCCAGAGCTCGACGATCTGCTCAAGGCGGTGAACAAGGCAAATGTGAAACCTTATGATTTCCATCCGGTGGGCGAAACCACCTCTACGCTCACCGATGAGGAGCACAAGGCAAACATACGCCGATGCATACAGCACTGCCTGCGCGGAGATGTATTCCAGATTGTGGTGAGTCGCCGCTTCGTACAGAAATATGAGGGCGATGATTTCAAACTCTACCGTGCGCTGCGCAGCATCAACCCTTCGCCTTACCTCTTCTATTTCGACTTCGGCGGTTTCCGCATCTTCGGTTCTTCGCCTGAAACCCATAACCGCATCGTGGGCAACAAGGCGTTCATCGACCCGATTGCCGGAACCACCCGACGCACAGGAGATATGGAGCAGGACCGCAAGGCTGCCGAATTCCTGCGCAACGACCCGAAGGAGAATGCCGAGCACGTGATGCTGGTAGACCTGGCGCGCAATGATCTGAGCCGCAACTGTCATGGGGTGAAAGTAGATTTCTACAAGGACATGCAGTTCTACAGTCATGTTATCCATCTCGTGAGCCGTGTGAGTGGAGAGTTGGATGAGCATGCCGACCACATCAAGGAGTTTATTGATACCTTCCCTGCCGGCACGCTGAGCGGTGCGCCTAAGGTGAGAGCGATGCAGATTATCTCAGAGCTGGAGCCTCACAACCGCGGTGCCTACGGAGGCTGTATCGGTTTTATCGGTCTGAACGGTGACCTGAATCAGGCCATCGTGATACGTACCTTCATTAGCCGAAACGGCGAACTCTGGTTCCAGGCGGGTAGTGGAGTAGTGGCAAAGAGCAATGATGAGTATGAGCTAGAAGAGTGTAACAACAAGCTCGGTGCGCTGACCAAGGCGATTCACATTGCTGAAGAGTTGTAATAGTGATTAATTATTAGTGATTAGTGATTATTTCTCGCTGATTGTACTCACTACTCACTAATCAATAATAAATAACAAAAGATGAAAGTAGTAATCATAGATAATTACGATTCCTTTACCTATAATCTGGCCCATCTGGTAAAGGAGTTGGGAGCTGACGTTACGGTGTTCCGCAACGACCAGTTCCAGTTGCCGGAGCTGGAACGCTTCGACAAGATCATTCTGAGTCCGGGTCCGGGCATTCCGTCGGAGGCGGGACTGCTGATGGATGTTATCCGCAAGTATGCAGGCCGCAAGCCGATGCTGGGCGTATGCCTGGGTCATCAGGCTATAGGCGAGGCGTTTGGAGCCAAGCTTACCAATCTTTCTGAGGTGTATCATGGAGTGGCAACCCCTTGCACCCAGTTTGGCAACGATGTTATTTTCGACGGGTTGGACAAGCGCATAGAGATTGGCAGATACCACTCTTGGGTGGTAGACCGCTCGGGATTCCCTGACTGCCTGGACGTTACGGCGGTAAGCGATGATGGTTGCATCATGGGTCTGAAGCATAAGAACTATGATATTCATGGTATCCAGTTTCATCCGGAAAGCGTGCTGACGCCAGACGGCAAGAAGATGGTGAGAAACTGGTTGGAAAAAGCTTAATGACCTTAATGACCAATGACCTTAATGACCACCATGACCGCATGGTGGTTGTTGAGGTTTTTGTTTTATGATAAGAAAAAGCAAAGCCTGACGCTCTCTCGAGTGCCAGGCTTTTCCTAACAATCTTAACCCTCGCTACAATCCTCTCACGAGTTTCGCGAAGCATATTACCTAAACTGATTTTTCCAAAAATGGAAAATTAAATCTTTTTATTTTTACAATCAATCCTTTTACATATCCCAAGCCACAGCACTCGCACCGAGTACGGCAGCAGAACTGCCATCAAGGGTAGAAACAAGGAATTTAGCCTTACCCTTGAAGGTGCGGAGCACGTGCTCATCATAAGCCTTCTGGATAGGTTTCATGATGAGGTCGCCAGCCTTGGTCAGACCACCGAAGAAGACGAAAGCCTCTGGAGAAGAGAAGGCTGCGAAATCAGCACAAGCCTCACCGAGCATCTTGCCGGTAAACTCGTATACACGCAGTGCCAGCTTGTCGCCCTTGCCTGCAGCAACGCTCACATCATAAGATGTAATATCCTCAGGGTTCATCTCGCGGAGCAATGAAGGCTCATCGCTCTTCTCGAGGAACTCGCGTGCTGTGCGAGCCACACCAGTGGCAGAGCAGTAAGCTTCGAGACATCCTGTACGGCCGCATCCGCAGGTACGGCCCTCTTTGCCACGTACCATGGTAACGTGACCCAATTCGCCTGCGAATCCGTCGCAGCCGTAAACCATCTGTCCGTTGATAACGATACCAGAACCTACGCCTGTACCGAGTGTAATGTCAATGAAGTTTTTCATACCTCTTGCTACACCATATGTCATCTCGCCGAGCGCAGCAGCGTTGGCATCATTGGTCATACCTACAGGCAAGCCGCCGAGGGCTTTGCTGAACAAGTCGGCCAATGGTACCACTCCGTCGTGTGCCCAAGGAAGATTTGGAGCGAATTCAATGGTTCCATTATAATAGTTTGCGTTTGGCGCACCGATACCCATTGCCTTAATCTTGTCAATGCCGCCTACCGTATCAATGATAGGCTGGAGAGCTTCTACGGCTGCCTTCACATAGTCTTCAACTTTTTCGTAACCGCCTGTCTTGATGGCAGTTGTAGCTTTGATCTCTCCGCGAGCATCTACGATGCCGAAAACTGAATTTGTACCGCCGAGGTCAAGGCCTATTACGTACGGTTTAAGTGTATTATCTGTCATGTTAATTATTTAAAATTAGTTAGAATTATTTTATTTCTCGGCAAAGATACTGAAAACTTTTGAATCTCGTTTATTTTTAAATATAAAAAATTTTAATTTCCTTTTTTTTTCTGCCAGACGATTTGCTGTCCGAAGTTTCTCTGTTGCCCTAAATCCTGTTTATATTCATGCAGAACATCCGCATAATCCGTGTAATCCGTGCCCGAAAATATAAAAAACGGATATAAAATGAACTTTTAGGCGAAAAAATTGTGCTTTGTGCCCGAAATTTTGTAACTTTGCCGACTGTTAGAAATTGTAACGATACTAAGATGAATTTAGCATTTCCAATTGAGATAAACATCCTTGACTTCATATTCAAAGGAATTGTCATCGGTGTTCTTGCCTCAGCCCCTATGGGTCCGGTAGGCATCCTTTGCATCCAGCGTACACTCAACAAGGGTCGCTGGTATGGGTTTGTAACAGGTGTGGGTGCCGCATGCAGCGACATTGTATATGCTCTGTTTACAGGCTTGGGCATGAGTTTTGTGATGGATTTTGTGAGCAACTCCGAGAACAAGTTCTATCTTCAGATTTTCGGCAGTCTGATGCTCCTCGTGTTCGGAATCTACTGCTTCAAAAGCGACCCGATGAAGAACATGCACAAGTCGAGTAACAAGCAGGGTACCCTGATGCACAATGGCATCACGGCGTTCCTCGTAACACTCTCCAATCCGCTCATCGTGTTCCTCTTCATGGCCACCTTCGCGCAGTTTGCTTTCGTCGTACCGGATATGCCGGTAGAAATGGGAGTAGGGTATCTCAGCATCGTCTTCGGAGCCCTGCTGTGGTGGTTCGGACTCACCTGGCTCGTCGACAAGATTAGGAACAAGTTTGATACCAACGGCATCGTCATTATCAATAAGGTAATAGGCAGCGTGGTCATCATCTTCTCCATCATCGCTCTCTTCGGCACGATTTTCAATCTGTATCATCTGCCGGAATTTTAAAGAGTTTATAGTTAATAGTTTATAGTTTATAGGGGCTTTAGCCGCTTTAGAGTTTATAGTTAATAGGGCTTAAGCTCGTTTCTTCTTATACAGAAAAAATGTTTGTAGCACAGGAATTAAGAAAGAAAAGTATCGCTGAATACTTGTTATATATGTGGCAGATTGAGGACATTATCCGCGCTTACGGATGCTCGTTGCCTGTTATCAAGAAAAATTATGTAGACCGGTTCGACTTTACACCCGAACAGCGCGAGGAAGAACTCGACTGGTTTGGCAACCTGATTCGCATGATGAACGAGGAGGGAAAGCGCGAGGGAGGACACCTTAATATTAATAAGGTGATACTCAAGGACGTCATTGACCTGCACGGCATGCTGCTGCAGAGCACCAAGTTTCCTATCTACAATGCCGAATATTACAAGGTGCTGCCTTTCATCGTAGAGCTGCGCCAGCGGGGCGACAAGGATCTCAACGAGATTGAAACCTGCCTCGATGCCCTCTATGGTGTGATGATGCTGCGCCTGCAGAAGAAGGAAATTACGCCCGAAACCGAAAGGGCCATCAAGGAGATTACCGTCTTCATAGGTCTGCTCAGCGATTATTACATCAAAGACCGAACCGAGGGACTCAAGTTTGATGATGACGACATGTAGGGATTAGTTATTAGTGATTACTTTTTAAGAATATACATTATTATATATTTACAACAGGATGAACGAAATAGAAAGAAGAAGAACATTTGCCATTATCTCTCACCCGGATGCTGGTAAGACAACATTGACCGAGAAGTTTCTGCTTTTCGGTGGACAGATTCAGGTGGCAGGTGCCGTAAAAAATAACAAGATTCGCAAAACTGCGACTTCTGACTGGATGGATATTGAGAAACAGCGTGGTATCTCGGTATCTACATCTGTAATGGAATTTGATTATCTCCCTGCCGGACAGGAGGGAGAACCTTATAAGGTGAATATCCTGGATACGCCAGGTCACCAGGACTTCTGCGAGGATACCTACCGCACACTTACAGCCGTAGATTCAGCCATCATCGTGGTTGACTCTGCCAAGGGTGTGGAGGCACAGACCCGCAAACTCATGGAGGTGTGCCGCATGAGAAATACCCCAGTAATCATCTTCATCAACAAGATGGACCGTGAGGGACGCGACCCGTTTGATGTGCTCGACGAGTTGGAAGCAGAGCTCAAAATCAAGGTTCGCCCGCTGAGCTGGCCTATCGGTCAGGGTGCCCGTTTCAAGGGCGTTTACAACATCTACGAGCATCAGCTGAACCTCTTTACCCCTAACAAACAGCGAGTTACCGAGAAGGTAGAGGTAGACATCCAAAGTTCAGAACTCGACGAGCGGGTTGGTGAACGTGAGGCTGCACAACTGCGTGAGGAACTGGAACTGGTAGATGGTGTTTACCCTGAGTTTGAGGAAGAAACCTACCGTTCGGCCGAGGTAGCACCTGTGTTCTTCGGTTCGGCACTGAACAATTTTGGTGTTCAGGAACTCCTCGACTGTTTTGTTCATATTGCTCCATCTCCTAGACCCACCCAGGCAGAGGAGCGACTGGTGAAGCCTGAAGAACCTAAGTTCAGTGGTTTCATCTTCAAGATTACAGCCAATATTGATCCAAACCACCGCTCCTGCATCGCTTTCTGTAAGATATGCTCGGGCAAGTTTGTGAGAAATCAGCCATATTACCACGTGCGCTTGGATAAGAACGTACGTTTCTCTTCGCCTACCCAGTTCATGGCACAGCGCAAGAGTACCATTGACGAGGCTTATCCGGGTGACATTGTAGGTTTGCCAGACAACGGTATTTTCAAGATAGGAGATACGTTGACGGAGGGAGAGAAGATGCATTTTCGCGGTTTGCCAAGCTTCTCTCCACTCCTTTTCAAATACATCGAGAATGATGACCCGATGAAGAGCAAGCAGTTCCAGAAGGGATTGGAGCAGCTCATGAATGAGGGTGTAGCCCAGCTCTTCGTCAACCAGTTCAACGGACGCCGCATTGTGGGTACCGTGGGGCAGCTGCAGTTCGAGGTTATCCAGTACCGCCTGGAGAACGAGTACAACGCTAAGTGCCGCTGGGAGCCTGTGCATCTTCACAAGGCTTGCTGGATAGAGGCAGATGACGAGAAGGAACTCGAGAACTTCAAGAAGCGCAAGTACCAGTACATGGCCAAGGATATTGAGGGGCGCGATGTCTTTCTTGCCGATTCGGGCTACGTGTTGAGCATGGCGCAGCAGGATTTTGAACACATCAAGTTCCATTTCACATCGGAATTCTAAATCAATGTAAAAAAGATGGATGAAGAAATTCTAGATTACAACGAGCAGAAAGAGGGATGGGTCAGTAAGATGGTGGATTGGCAGAAAAAACATATTTCTGACCGCCAGATGACCCTTATCCTGGCTTTTATCATCGGCCTTCTGGCGTCGGTGGCAGGATATTTCCTGCACGGCATTGTGCACGAAATACAGCTGTTGCTCACTTCGGGATTTAACAAGGGCACCTATAACCTGCTCTTCCTGCTCTTCCCGATTGTGGGCATTTACCTCACCATGCTCTTTATTAAATATGTGGTCAGAGATAATATTTCCCACGGTATCACCCGTGTGCTTTACGCCATCTCTACCAAAAATTCCAAGCTCAAGGCCCACAACTGCTGGTCATCGGTGGTGGCATCAGGTATCACTATCGGTTTCGGTGGTTCCGTTGGAGCCGAGGCTCCTATTGTGCTCACGGGTTCGGCCATCGGCTCAAACCTGGGACAAATCTTCCGTATGGACAAGAAAACCATGATTCTGCTGGTGGGCTGTGGTGCCTCTGCAGCCATTGCTGGAATCTTTAAGGCGCCTATTGCCGGACTCGTGTTTACGCTTGAGGTGCTGATGGTAGACTTGAGCATGGCTTCCTTGCTGCCTATCCTTATCAGTTGTGTAACAGCTACTTGCTTTACCTACATCCTGATGGGCTCCAAGAGCCTTTTCGATTTTACGCTTACCAGTCCGTGGGCGCTCGACCGCGTGCCTGCCTGCTTGTTATTGGGCATCTTTTGCGGTTTGGTGAGCCTTTATTTCATGCGCACCATGTCGGTATGCGAGGGTTTCTTTGCCAAGCTTTCGCCTTATCCATACGTAAAGCTGCTCTTTGGTGGACTGATTCTGAGTTCGCTCATCTTCCTCTTCCCTTCGCTCTATGGCGAGGGATATTCGGCTGTCAACGTGCTGCTGAAGGGACAGAATGTGGAAGACTGGGGGCAGGTGATGAGCCGTTCGCTCTTCTACGGGCACAACCAGCTGCTCATCCTCTACATCGCCTTGGTAACCTTTACCAAGGTTTTTGCCACCTCGGCCACCAATGGTAGTGGCGGATGCGGTGGTACCTTTGCTCCTTCGCTCATTATCGGAGGTTTTGCCGGTTTCCTCTTTGCGCGTCTCTGGAATGTGAATCAGGTAGGTGTCTATGTTCCTGAACAGAACTTTACACTGATGGGTATGGCGGGCCTCATTACGGGCGTGATGCATGCACCGCTTACGGGCATCTTCCTCATCGCCGAACTCACGGGCGGCTACCAGCTCTTCATGCCGCTGATGATAGTGTGCATCTCTTCGCTGCTCACCATCAGCATCTTCGAGAGTCACAGCATCTACGCCCTGCGTCTGGCTAGAGAGGGCAAGCTGCTCACCCACCATATTGACAAGGCTGCGCTCACCCTGCTGGGCATGCAGGATGTCATTGAGAAAGATTATCATCCGGTAGGTCCGGATCTGCCGATGAGCAAGCTGGTGAGTGAGATAAGTCGCAGCAACAACAACTTTCTGCCTGTTTTGGATCAGGCGGGTGTGCTGTTGGGAGTAATAGATATTACGAAGATTCGCCACATCATCTTCCGCACCGAATTGTATCAGCATTTCACCGTGCGTCAGCTGATGATGCAGCCTTCTGCAGTTCTTACCGAACATGACAGTATGGACGAGGTGATGCAGAAATTTGATAAAACCGATACCGCCCAACTGCCTGTGGTTGATGTGGCAGGCGTACTGAAGGGTTACATCAGCCGTACTAGAATCTATTCCATGTACAGGCAGATTGTAGCGGATATGTCGGCAGAGTAGGAGTTTTAAGTGAAGAGTGAAGAACGAAGAGTGAAGAATTCAACGGCTTTGCTGGTTTTATTTTAAAATATTAGTGTTTTATGGAGAAGAAGGATTTGAGAATTGTTTTCATGGGAACACCGGAGTTTGCGGTGGAATCCCTCAAGCGCCTGGTAGAGGGCGGTTACAACGTGGTGGCTGTGGTTACGCAGCCTGATAAACCGGTGGGCAGACATCAGGATACGCTGCAACCTTCGCAGGTGAAGCAGTATGCTCTTTCCAAGGGTTTGCCAGTTTTGCAGCCTGTAAAGATGAAGGACCCTGAGTTTGTAGAGCAGTTGCGCTCTTATCAGGCAGATTTGCAGGTGGTTGTGGCTTTCCGCATGCTGCCTGAGGTGGTTTGGGCGATGCCGAAATATGGTACTTTTAATGTACATGCAGCCCTCCTTCCGCAGTATCGCGGTGCGGCGCCTATCAACTGGGCTGTCATCAACGGCGAGAAGGAGACGGGTGTTACCACCTTCTTCCTCGACCACGATATTGATACCGGTCGCATCATCCTGCAGAAACGTTTTCCTATTCCTGAGACGGCAAATGTGGAGTATGTTTACGATGGGTTGATGCATCTTGGTGCCGAACTGGCGCTGGAAACCATTGATGCGCTCATCGCTGCCGATGGTAATATCGGTTCCATTCCTCAGAGCGAAATGATAGGACAGGGTGCCGAACTCAAGCCGGCTCCGAAAATCTTCAAGGATACCTGCCGCATCGACTTCCACAAGCCTGCCAAACAGGTGTATGATTTCATCCGCGGTCTTTCTCCATACCCTGGTGCATGGACTGAAATTAAGAAGAAGGAGACTGTAGTATTCTTTGACGAACCTAAGGGAGATGATGATTACGTGAGGTTCACTGAGCCTACTGCTCATCCATCCCATAAGCAGAGTACACAGAAAATTCAGGTACTTAAGATATTTTCTACCCGTCTTTCATGTATGAAGCGTGGTGATGCGCCTGTGGGATCGCTCCGCGTTGAGGGGAAGTCGTTACAAGTAGCCTGCCTTGACGAATGGCTCATTATTCAGGAGTTGCAGCTCAGTGGCAAGAAACGCATGGATGCTTCTGCTTTTCTCAATGGTATGAAGGACATAGCTTATTATGAGTGTTTGAAGAAAGATGTTAGTGACGATTTTTAAGATTCAAAAGATTTTTGATTTTTAGTTTTATAGTATTATGACTGTAGAAGAAGACATCAAGCGTGCTATAGAGTGCATGCGAAAGGGTGGAGTGATACTCTATCCTACAGATACCGTATGGGGCATAGGATGCGACGCCACCAACCCTGAAGCGGTAAAGAAAGTTTATGAAATAAAGAAACGTGACGATTCTAAGGCGCTTATCTGCCTGATAGATTCTGCTGACCGCATGGCGCGTTATTTCCGCAATGTGCCACAGGTAGCATGGGATTTCATCGATGCTGCCATGCCTGTAAAGCCTACTACGGTTATTCTTGATGATGCGAGTGGAGTGGCTAATAATCTGGTAGCAGAGGATGGAAGTCTGGCGATGCGTATAACCTATGAGCCTTTCTCCAAACAACTCTGTTACCGTTTTCAGAAGCCTATTGTAAGTACAAGTGCTAATGTGAGTGGTGAGCCTGCTGCACAGAATTATCGCGACATCTCCGAGGAAATCCTCAATGCTGTAGATTATGTTTGCTGGAGCCGCCGTCAGGAGCATAAACCTCATCAGCCTTCCAGCATCGTTAAGATTGCTAAGGATGGTGAAGTGAAAGTAATCAGATAAGTTTTCAATTCATCCTTATAAGAATGCCTGCTAGAGGGATATTTTCTTCCCTTAGCAGGCTTTTTTGTATGTTTTCAGTCTATAATATACTTAAAGAAATACTATTGCAATTCGTTTATATGACAAAAAAGAATTTCCGCTCAATACGGATATATAACAAGAAACCCTGCAAGAAATGAATCTTGCAGGGTTTATCTTGGGTGGAAGGTGGGACTCGAACCCACGACATTCAGAACCACAATCTGACGCTCTAACCAACTGAACTACGTCCACCATATTGGTTATGTTTTGCTTTTTCAAAAATAGTTGGGTGGAAGGTGGGACTCGAACCCACGACATTCAGAACCACAATCTGACGCTCTAACCAACTGAACTACGTCCACCATATTCTTGTTAAGCGGGTGCAAAGGTACGAAAAAAAAATGGTTCTACCAAATTTTTTCGTACCTTTTTTCTTATTTTTTATTTTGCAGGGCTTGTTGGAACAACTGGAGCTGCCTTCTGGGCATCTGCACCAGCTGCAGGAACAGCCTTCTGATCACCTGCTGCTGCATCCTTGCTAGCACCTGGCATAGCAGGAAGAGCGGTCTGCTCCTGAGTGGCTCCCTCCAAAACACTGCTTTCGCCAGCTGCCTGAGGGGCTACATAAGCACATGCCACGCTGATGACAACCAAGGCTACAGCGAGGCCCCATGTTAATTTCTCAACAATGTCAGTGGTCTTGCGAACACCCATGATTGAGTTGGTTGAAGAGAAGTTACTTGCAAGTCCACCTCCCTTTGATTCCTGGATGAGCACGATGAAAATCATCAGGATAGCTACCAGGACGATTAATACTACTAATAATGTGTAAGCCATTTTTTAAAACTAGTTTTATTTATTTATTATTCTTCTTTATTTTTTCTTACTGTTCAGCATCAGTTTCTCAAGGAATCTGAGCTGGTCAACATAATATCCGTTCTTGTCAGGATGCTGCTGATGCAGGCGGCTGATGATTTCGTAAGCCCTCTGATACTTGCCCTGCTTGATGTAGATGCGGGCGAGGGTTTCGGTGAATACACCGCTGTTTTCCTCTTCGCCATCCTTGCCGGAATCGGTCTGAAGTTCGGGAGTAAATTCTGGTTTGTAATCTTCGTCCTGCTGGATTTTAGGCAGTTTGAAACCGCCATCCTCCATAAAGTCGTCGATGAGACTCATGGTGCGCGAAGTATCTTCTGGCTCCTGCTGGTCTTCGGTCTCCATGAGATAAGCCACATAGTCTACAGCCGCGTCAGCAGGTGTAGGCTTACGTTTCTCCTTCTTCTCTTCTTCGTCTTCTTCCATAGGAATGGATCCCAAGAAGTGGTCGATGAGGTCACTAGTACGGTCCCCGTGTTTTTCTGCTCCTATTCCTCTTACGCCTTGCTGCTTGTTGGATTCAGCCTCTTCAGGGGCGTTTTTTATCTGATAGTGGGCTGCCTCTACCATCTCGAAGATAATCTTACGGTCGGTGATGTAGATGGCTGCACGGCGCAGTTCTTCGTCGAAACTTGGGTCGTGGAGCAGGTACAGATTCTTCAACATCAGCAGGCGTGCCGTCTGATAATACGGATATAAGGCCAAGAGGGCGCGCAAGTCGTAGAGCGTCTCTCGGTTCATTTCCTCCGGGTGTTGTATCAATCTGCTTAATTCCACGATATTTTTACTTTACTTTACTTTATTTTACTTTGAACTTTGAACATTGAACATTGAGTTTTGAACTTTATGATTAGTAAAGCCGTTGAATTCTTCACTCTTCACTTTTCGTTCTTCACTTACTTTACCAGTTAGCTACCGTAGCGTTGAATATCTGGTCTACCAGGTCTTTGATAATCTGGGTTACCAGTTCTTCCTGCACCGAGGCAAGGCTCTGAGTGGTGTCGTAGGTCTTGGCAGATGTAAACTGCTTTTCAAAGTCCTCGGCATGGTTCTTGGTGTTGGTGAAACGTACGTTTACGGTGATACTGAGCTCAGTCTGTGCTGAGTATCCCTCAGAACTAACCGACTTGTTGCGCTGAGAATATTGGGTGATTTCGCCCTCTATCTTCAGGTCTCCGTTGCGTGACACCTGTATGAGCTGGGTGTTGCTGGCAAACTTATCCTTGAGTTCGTTGTTGAACATCGGACCCATCGGACCCCACACATACGAACTTCTGATAGGGAAGTCGGCTATCTGTATGGTCTTTGTTTTGGTGTAGTCGATGCTGGCACCGTTGAACTTGTAGCTCACGGAGCATGCTGCCATGACCGCCACCATCAGTGTGACTCCTATTATATATAGGTACGCGCGTATATGCTTCATAACTTATATTTGTTAATCTTTCTGTACAGAGTTCTGTCGGAGATTCCCAGTTCTTCTGCCGCTTTCTTGCGGTTTCCGTTGTTTCTCTCCAGTGCCTTTTCTATCATCTGCTTGCTAAGGTCGCTGAGGTTCAGATTCTCGTTTTCTTCCTTGATCTCCTCAATCTCAGCATCCTCGGCTTCGGGTTTGTAAGTGTCCCTCATGCCTCCTGTAGCTATTTCCTGACGGATGTGTTGTAGCTCGTCGAGATCGGTAATCGGAGGTACGGACGATACCGGAGAAACCGATGGAACGGATGATAAGGACGGAACCGGAGAAACCGATGAAACCGGAGATACAGATGATACTGGAGCTACCTGGGTATTCGGCTGAACCGGAGAAACATATCCGCCTGTACCGCCCAACTGGCGTGCCTCATCGAGTTGCTTGCGCAGGCTGTTCATCTCACGTCTCAGGTCGCTCACGTTGCCCCTCAGTTCGTAGAGAATCTTGTATAGCAGTTCGCGCTCGCTGGCGTAGCTATGGTCGTCCTTGCCATCCTTCTGTATGGTGGCGAGCTGTGTAGACTCCTCATCTCTCGGAATAAACTGGGTGAGGGTCTGTGCATCGATTTCTCTTTCTCGGCTCAGCACTGACATCTGTTCGGTAATGTTCTTGAGCTGTCTCACATTTCCTGGCCACTTGTATTTCAGCATGATCTGCTTAGCCTCATCTGAGAGTGAAATCTTAGGCAGACGGTATTTTTCGGCCATCTGCATGGCGAAGAGGCGGAAGAGCAGGAGGATGTCGTCGCCACGCTCTCTCAATGCAGGCATCTGTATCGGGATGGTGTTGAGGCGGTAGTAGAGGTCCTCGCGAAAGCGGCCTTCGCTCACAGCCTTGCGCATGTTTACGTTGGTGGCTGCCACGATGCGGACATCCGTTTTCCTTATCTCAGTTCCACCCACGCGGATGTATTCTCCCGTTTCGAGCACGCGCAGCAGTCTTGCCTGCGTCTGTATCGGGAGTTCGCCCACTTCGTCGAGGAAGATGGTACCCTTGTTGGCAATGCCGAAGTAACCCTCGCTTTCACCTATGGCTCCGGTGAAGGATCCCTTCTCGTGTCCAAAGAGTTCGCTGTCGATGGTTCCCTCCGGAATGCTTCCACAGTTGATGGCGAAATATTTCTCTCTGCGGCGTGGCGAATTGTCGTGAATCACCCTTGGAATGATTTCCTTACCCACACCACTTTCGCCGATGATGAGCACGGAAAGATCGGTCGGCGCTACCTGGAGAGCAACGTCGAGCGCATGGTTCAATCCGTCGCTGTTACCGACGATATTGTAGCGTTGTTTTATCTTTTGTAGTTCGGAAGTATCCATTTAGCTGCCAAAATTACTCATTTTTTCTGAATTATCTGCATTTTTTTTTAATTTTAACGTTCGGGAGGTCTGATTACAGGGCAGATTTGCCTTTTTTGCGTCATCTGCCCTCCCAAATCTTTCTTTATTCCGCTTTTTCTCGGGAATAGGGAATCTTTCTCTTATCCCTTTTTCTTAGGGATGGAGAATCTTACCTTCTCGCTCTCGTCACGCTTCTCGTGGTAGAGTTTAGGCAGTGGATTCTCGTAGGCCTCATCATAGTCTTCGCGGTTGCAGAAGGCATCCAGCGCCAAGTAGATGGCATGGCGGAAGGAGATTGCATCGGCTTCGTTGCAGCCCGTGATGCTGTAGCTAGGAGTGGTGTTGGCAGCGGTGTGCACGAGTGGCAGACCGGCAGTAAAGAGTACGCCATCCTCGGTGTAGAGAGAATGGAACGGGGTAGTAGCCTGATCATGATACATGGCCATGATGCCGTCGAACTCTACGAAATGGCCGTTGCCGAAGAACTCGTCAGCAGGGTAAGGACCAAAAGCTTGTATTTTCTGCTCGGCAAGCTGGTCAATGGCTGGGATGATGATGCTGGCTTCCTCTGGTCCGCAGCTCTCCTCACCGTTGTTGCTAGGATTCAGGGCGAGCACGGCGATGCGCGGGTTGGTAATCATGAAGTCTCGCTTCAGTGATGTGTGCATCTGCTTCACCTTCTCGATGATGAGCTCCTGGGTGATAGCTGCCGGCACGTCCTTGAGCGGAGTCTTTCCGGTTACGGATGCGATGCGAAGGTCGCCGCCGCAGAGGATGGAAAGGCCCTTGGCACCTTCGCCCAGGCAAGTTTCAATGTATTCCTTGTGGCCCTTGAACTGGAAGCCCTCAAATTGTGCGTTCTGGTTGTTTACCGGTGCGGTAACGAGCACGTCGAAGAGCTCGTCGCGGTAGTCGGTCATGGCTCGGTCAAGTGCCTTGATGGCTGCCGTACCCGATTCCTGAGTAGGCATGCCCATGTCAACCTTTACCTCCTCGTCTACGGCTGGCAGGAGGTTGATTCTTCCGTCTTCAGCATCTTCTGCTTTCTGGATGATGGAGAACTGGGCAGGCAGATTCATCGCCTTGCGGTAATAAGCTGCCACTTTAGGCGAACCGTAGATGATAGGGGTACAATACTCCAACATCTCTGGCTCACTGAATGCCTTAAAAATGAGTTCGTATCCGATACCGTTGGTATCTCCGTGAGTGATGGCCACTCTAATCTTTTTGCTGTCCATTTATCGTTTTATTTTATAGTAGAAATCGCAGCTTCTAGCTGCTTGATTAATATTTTCTTTTTCATTTCGGGCGCATAGACGAAACCGATGATGATGATTTCATCCCCCGTTTTTCTCAGGCGGATGCGCCTCATCACGTAGGGGCCTCCCATGGCGTCGCCCTTCATCTCCCAGAGTCCTTTTTCTGAAAGGACCGGGATTATCATGTACATGCTGTCGGTTTCGCCGGGCATGTTTGTGCGGAGCATGCTGTCAATCTGCTGCTTCTCTTGAGCAGGAAAAGCATCAGAATTGGCTTTCCCTCTTCGTTCTTCCCTCTTCACTTTCATGAGGATGAGGTTCTTCATGCCCGAACTGGCGTTGTTTGAAATCCAGATGAAGTTTCCGGCCTTCTTGCTTGCCTGCATTTCGGCAGGGATGTTCATGCTGATGCCGAAGTTCTTCTTTACCAGTTGCTGCATCTCGCGGTTCTGCTTGCTCGGGTTGGTGGAGATGATGGAGGCGAGATGCTCAAGTTCTGCCTCGTCTACGAGCAGGCGCAGTTTCTCGGGGTTGAGTTTCTCTCTGAGTTGCTGCGGCGAGCGGGCAGAGATGCGGATGACGGTCTGCGGCGAGGCATTCTCGTTGCGGCTCATCCCGACTGAGAATTCCGCTGCCGGGATGTTCACCACGATGCGGGTTCTTACGAGCAGGTAGCTGCCGTGGATCTTGCCCTTCTTAACCTGGATGAGCCGGCAGAGCGGTTCGGGTTGGGGCAGGGCAGGCACCTCTTCCGTCAGTATCTTCGTAACGATGCTGTCGGTATCTCCCTCGAGTATCACCTCGTAAGGCTGTCCTGTGCTTTTGGGCAGTTTTCTGTTTCTTCCTCCTCCATGGCTGCAACTTGCCAGAAAAAGGAACAAAAGACAGCCGGCAAGTAGGATCTTTAAAGATTCTCTAACCATTTCTCCCCCACCTTTCCTTACTTATTCATCTTCTCTTCATCCTCGTGCTCACGGATTTCTCCGATTTTCTTCGAGGTGCTGAGCAGACCGCAGGCAGCGTAGATGTCCTGGCCGCGGCTGGCACGGATGGTGGTGAAGACACCATGCTGGGTGAGGTAATCACGGAACTGCTCCATCTTCTCATCATCCACACCTTGCAGAGGAATGTCTGGAATTTGGTGGAAACGGATCAGGTTGAAACGGCAGTCAAGTCCCTTCACCAGCTTGATGATGGCCTTGGCATGCTGCATACTGTCGTTTACGCCCTTAAAGACGATGTATTCGAAACTCAGGCGGCGTTGATGAGAGAAATCATAGTTCCTCAGCAGTTCTACTACCTGCTCAATGCCCATGCCCCTTTCGGCAGGCATCAGTTCAGCGCGCTCAGAAGGGATAGGGTCGTGCATGCTGATGGCCACATGGCAGTCGCTCTCTTCCAGGAACCGCTTCAGCTTGTTCTTCACGCCCACCGAACTTACCGTGATGCGCTTCGGGCTCCATGCCCAGCCGTAGTCGGCGGTGAGAATCTCCGTGGCGCGCAGCACATTGTCGAGATTATCCATCGGCTCGCCCTGACCCATGAACACGATGTTGGTAAGCTTGTCCACCTCCGGCAGCGAGTAAATCTGGTTCAGAATGTCGCCTGCAGGCAAGCTGCCCTCAAACCCCTGCTTGCCGGTTTGGCAGAACAGGCAGTTCATCTTGCATCCCACCTGCGAAGAAACGCACAGAGTGGCGCGGTCTTTGTCTGGGATGTAAACCGTCTCGACAAATTTGCCGCTCCGGGTAGGGAAGAGGTACTTGATGGTACCATCCACCGAATGTTGCGCATCGGAATATCCGAAGCATCCTATTTCGTATTCGGCAGCGAGTTTGGCACGGTTCGCCTTAGAGATGTTGGTCATCTCATCAATGCTCTTCACATGCTGCTCATAGAGCCACTTCGCCATCTGCCCACCGGTGAAGGCGGGCATGCCTAAGTCCTTTGCCACCTGCTTCAATTCGGCAAGTGTAAGGCCCAAAAGATATTTTTTTTCATTATTCATACTGCAAAGATAGTGTTTTTTGCCGAAAAATTAGTATCTTTGCCACATATTTTAATATAATAAGATAAAATAAAGATAAAAAACACAGATTTAGCCCCCCGAAAAGGGCTGAAGTGAACAAAAATAACGTAAGAAAATGAGAGAAAAAATAGACCTTTTCTTGCCTTGCGAATACATCGACGATGCGCAGAATGCCTTGTCGGTGCTTCATGAGTACAAGACTGTACAGCATATCCACTTCCTGGTGAGTGCTGATTTTGCCGCTCATCATCAGGTGCCCGAAGGATGTACGTTTGTCATCACCGACCGCCTGGAAAGCAGTAACACCATTGTCAGCATCGCTGAAAATACAGATGCCGACTACGTGATGATCTGTACCCGCCACACCACCATAGGATGGGGAAACAACACGCTGGAGCGATTCCTCAGAGTGGTAGATGATACGGATGCCGTCATGGTTTACGCCGACCACTACAAGATGGTGGAAGGCAAAATGGAGAAACATCCGGTAATTGACTACCAGTCTGGTTCTTTGCGAGATGACTTCGACTTTGGAAGCCTCTGGTGCATCAAGGCACAGGCGCTGGCCGACTACATCGCCCAGTCCGACCGCGAAGAGTATCAGTTTGCCGCCCTCTACGACCTCCGTCTCTATCTGAGCCGCGTGGGCGAAATCTTCCATCTCAACGAATTCCTCTATTCAGAAGCCGAACTCGACACCCGTAAGAGCGGCGAGAAGCAGTTTGACTATGTAAACCCGCGCAACCGCGAGGTTCAGATTGAGATGGAAAAGGCATGCACCCAGCATCTGGGCAAGGTGGGCGCCCTGATAGATACCACCTTCTACCGCCAGCCCGACTTCGGTGAGCAGGAATTTGAATACGAGGCATCTGTCATCATCCCTGTCTTCAACCGCGAAAAGACCGTGGCTGATGCCGTGAAGAGTGCGCTGGGACAGAAGGCAAGCTTCAAGTTCAACGTCATCGTAGTGAACAACCATTCTACCGACCGCACCAGAGAAATCCTGGATGAACTTAAAGCAGACAACCTGATACAGATTATTCCGGAGAGAACCGACCTGGGAATAGGCGGCTGCTGGAACGAAGCCATCAACAGCAGATTCTGCGGAAAGTTTGCCGTCCAGCTAGACAGCGACGACCTCTATTCTTCGCCAAAAACACTCCAGAAGATAGTAGATGCCTTCTACAAGCAGAAGGCAGCCATGATTATCGGCTCGTACCGCATGTGCGACTTCGACCTCAATACCCTGCCACCGGGACTGATAGACCACAAGGAGTGGACCGATGAAAACGGATGCAACAATGCACTGCGTATCAACGGCTTGGGTGCTCCGCGCGCCTTCTTCACTCCGCTGGTACGGCAGATCCAGTTTCCTAACACCTCGTATGGCGAGGATTATGCGCTGGGACTGGCATTCTCGCGCCGTTACCGCATCGGCAGAATCTACGACGAACTCTACCTCTGCCGCCGCTGGGGAGGTAACAGTGATGCAGCCCTCAGCGTAGAGAAGGTGAACGCCAACAACCTGTATAAGGACCGCCTGCGCACCATGGAACTGAAGGCACGCCAGCACATGCTGCAGGGCAAGGCCGACATCATGGAAGATAGCAGCATCTCGCGCTTCTTCAATCGCCAGCTGGAGGTATGGGCAGATGCGCGCCACCGCTTCCGCGACCTCAAGCATGTAGAAACCCGCCAGTTCTCCGACCAGCTGAAACTGCAGTGGAACCCAGCCCGCATCGTAAGTACGGGCGCCAAGATAGATAAGAAAACCTTGGGCGAGCGCCCTTGTTTCCTTTGCGACAAGAACCGTCCTAAGGAACAGATGTCGAAGCAGATAGACGAAAAATTCCATCTTCTGGTGAATCCGTTCCCGATTCTGCCAGTCCACTTCACCATTCCGGCACGCAAGCATCAGCCTCAGCTCATCTACAAGAATTACGGCGAGATGCACCGCTTCATCAGTCTGCACAGCGACCTGATGGTGTTCTACAACGGTCCGAAGTGTGGTGCATCGGCTCCAGACCATCTTCATTTCCAGGCAGGAACCAACGGCATCCTTCCTCTTCAGACCAACTGGCAGCGTCTCTCCCGCAACCTGACCGACATCATCTCTCTCAATGATGAGGAGAAAATCTCAGTGGTTCGCGACTTCATCGTTCCCGCCTTCGTCATCATTTCGAAGAGTGCTGAGAGCGATGAGGCCCTCTTCCGCCGTCTCTACAAGGCAATGCCTCAGCGTGGCGACGAAACCGAACCGATGATGAACATCATCTCCTGGCGCAAGGGCGAGGAATTCATCAGCGTGGTCATTCCGAGAGAAAAGCACCGTCCGGAAGCCTATTTTGCCGAAGGTGACGCCCAGTTTGTGGTTTCGCCGGGAGCACTGGATATGAGCGGACTCATCATCACCCCTCGTGAGGAAGATTTCCGAAAGCTGACCGAGGAGAAAGCCCTCTCGCTGCTGCAGGAATGTGGCGTTTCGGAAGAAAAGATGAATGCCATCATCGCTAAACTGAAGGCATCTAAGGATGCCGAGGATGCAGCCGAAGCCTCTTCCACCTTATATAATAAAGGTAAGCAGCCCGACGTAACGGTGGGCATCGTGAGTGCGCAGAAGATTCATTTCTCGCTCAACAAACCTTATCTTGCCAAGGGCGAAAAGGTGCTGGGCGAACAGGTGGTAGAATTCTCAGAGGGCGGTGTGCTCTGGAACGGCAACCAGTACAGCCAGCTCACCTTCCATCCGCAGAGTGCCGATGCCTCGTTTTCGCTGAGCGACGTAACCATCGGTGTCAACTTCCACTGGGAGCGCAAGGAAACCCAAACCTTCCTGGGCACGCTCCGCTTTGTGGTAGAATCGGATAAGATTGTGGCAATCAATGAGTTGCCTGTAGAGAAATATCTGGAGAGCGTCATCAGTAGTGAGATGAGTGCCACTTCGAGTCTCGAACTCCTGAAGGCGCATGCCGTCATCTCCCGTTCATGGCTCCTGGCACAGATGAAGAAGCGTCGAGAGGTGGCTGAGAGCGGCAACAACTTCTTCTCCTTCACCAAGAAGGAAGATACGCTCATCCGCTGGTACGACCGTGAAGACCACACCCTCTTTGATGTATGTGCCGACGACCACTGCCAGCGCTACCAGGGTATCACCAAGGAAACATCGCCCCATGTAGCTGAAGCCATCCGCCAGACCAAGGGACAGATTCTGATGGACGGCGAAGAAATCTGCGATGCAAGATTCTCGAAATGCTGCGGCGGAATAACCGAGGAATTCCAGTATTGCTGGGAGGATACGCCGAAGACTTATCTCACGGCTGTTCGCGACATCGCCCTGGGCGTGGAACATACACTGCCTAATCTGACCAATGAGGAAGAGGCTGAGAAATGGATCCGCTTCAATCCGCCAGCTTTCTGCAACACGCAGGACAAGAAAATCCTGTCAGAAGTGCTCAACGACTATGATCAGGAAACCGTCAATTTCTACCGCTGGAAGGAAACGCTCAGCCAGGAGAAGTTGCAGCAGCTCATCGCTGACAAACTGAAGATGGACCTGGGTGCCATCCTTGACATGAAGGCCGTGGAGCGCGGCAAGAGTGGAAGAATCAGCAAGCTCCAGATTATCGGAACCGAGAAGACCTTTACCATCGGTAAGGAACTCGAAATCCGCCGTACGCTGAGCGACAGTCATCTGCTGAGTTCAGCCTTCGTGGTGGATAAGTATGATAAGGATGAACAGGGAGTGCCTCAGCGTTTTGAACTCATCGGAGCCGGTTGGGGGCACGGAGTAGGCCTCTGCCAGATTGGTGCTGCCGTGATGGGCGAGCAGGGTTATCATTATGATGCCATCCTGTTGCACTACTATCAGGGTGCTGAAATCAAGAAACTTTATAAATAGTGATGTAAAATGGTAACAAAGAAAAACAGTCGGAGTCCATGGGCATGGATTCCGACCCTCTATTTTGCCGAAGGACTCCCCAACGTCATCGTAACCGCCCTCTCTGTGGTGATGTACATGCAGTTGGGGCTGACCGATGCTGAGGTGGGTCTCTATACCGGATGGCTCGCCCTTCCCTGGGTCATCAAGCCCTTGTGGAGTCCGTTCATAGATTTGCTGAAGACTAAGCGCTGGTGGGTGCTCACCATGCAGGCTCTCATCGGAGCTGCCCTTGCCGGCATCGCCTTCTCGCTGCCTACAGCCTTCTGGTTCCAGGCAACGATGTGCTTCTTCTTCCTCATCGCTTTCTGTAGTGCCACCCACGACATTTCGGCAGATGGTTTCTACATGATTGAGCTGGATGAACATACGCAGACTAAGTTTGTAGGCTTGCGAAATACCTTCTACCGCCTCGCCATCATCTTTGTGAATGGTTTTCTGGTGATGCTGGCAGGTGTACTTCAGGTTCTCTTCCGCAACCAGATTCGCTTCTCATGGGCGCTTATCTTTTACGGACTGGCAGGTATCTTCATCGGTTTGTGGCTCTACCACAGCCGCTTCATGCCGCGCCCGAAGGATGATGTGCAGACCGACAGAACGGTGGGTGAAGTGGCTCATGAACTGAAGAACATGTTCCGCACCTTCTTCGTGAAGTTCGGGTTGGGAGAAACCATCTGCGTGATGCTCTTTCTCTTGCTCTACCGATTCCCGGAAGCGCTTCTGAACACCATGACCAAGACCTTCATCCTCCGTCCTAATTCGCAGGGTGGACTAGGACTGTCACCTCAGGAATATGGCTTTGCCAATGGTACTGTGGGATTGATAGGTTTGCTGCTGGGTGGAATTCTTGGTGGAATTCTGGTGAGCAGGGATGGAATGAAGAAATGGCTCTGGCCTCTGGTTTGCGCCATCACCTTGCCTGATGTGGTTTACATCTATCTGAGTTATTCGCTCAATAGCAACCTCATCGTGGTTTCCAGCTGTCTTTTTGTCGAGCAGTTGGGTTATGGTCTGGGCTTCACGGTTCTTACCCTCTACATGCTGTTCTACAGTCAGGGAAAGTTCAAGACCTCCCATTATTCCATCTGTACGGGCATCTCCTATCTCGGATTGATGCTGCCGGGCATGGTTTCTGGATATCTGAAGGATATGGTAGGTTACCGTATGTTCTTCATCATCGTGATGGCATGTTGCGCCATCACCTTCCTGGTTACTGCTTTCCTGAAGATTGATCCTAATTTCGGAAAGAAAGAGGAGAAGGAAGAGGATGAAGCGGAATTGGACGCGATAGAATAAATGATTATGTTAACGTAAAAACGAGGATGTGCGAACATCCTCGTTTTTATCTTTATTCCCCGATAATCGTTGCGATGAGGTGTCGGCTTCCGCCTCCCTCTCTGAATTCACAGAGGTAGATCCCCTGCCATGTTCCGAGGTTTAATCTGCCATTGGTAATAGGAATGGTGAGCGATACACCCACCATGCTCGATTTGGCATGAGCCGACATATCCGTCGGTCCTTCATCCTGGTGCAGGTATCTTGGGTCGCCATCCGGAACCAGTCTTTCGAAGATACCCTTCAAGTCATGTCTCACATCCGGGTCGAAGTTCTCGTTCAGCGACAATCCGCAACTGGTATGTCTTACGAAGAGATTCAGAATCCCTGTCTTAGGCAGCGCTGGCAGGTTCCTCATCACCTCATTGGTTACGAGGTGAAAGCCGCGAGGAAGCGGACGCAATGAAAATTCTACTTGCTGTATCATATCATTCTTTGTTTTTATATTTCAATTGTTTGTATCTTTCTGATTGTCAATTTACAAAGGTAATTATAATTTTATTATTATAATACTATTATAATGCAAATATAGGAAAGTTTAACCATTAAAGGATTTCTCTTCCTTACTATCTGCTACCCCGAAAAAACTTCTTCTTTAGAAGAAGGAAAAAAACAGGAAAAATAATCCCGAAAAAATTTGGTGGTTTCAGAATAATGATGTACTTTTGCACCCGAAATCAAGCATTAAGAGTTGCCCAGTTGTGGCACACCAACCGAGTTTCGCATAGAGATAACCACGGTGGTAAAAGAATGTGTAAGTGTTTAACAACTTAAAATAATTATCTTTATGAATCCAAATTCAGATTTAAAGAACAATGAGAATGTAATGGCAGTTAATGCCGAGTCATCAACAATTAAGGTAGCTAATGCTGAGTCATCAACTGTTGGTGCAGGTTATGCCAAGTCAAGAATTTCAGAGTATGCTGCCCGTTTTACCGCATACAGCGATGAGCGCTTGAAGCAGACCATAGATCACGAGCGCAAGGTTCGTGGTTGGGGCAGCGAGCGCAGTTACTTCCTCGCCGCCCTGCGAGGAGAGTGTGAGAGACGAGGCATTGATTACTGTACGTGGGTATAGATGCTCATGTACGCGGGCAGAAAATGATGCGGATTTCTAGAAGTCGCAAGGCAATGCAGAGAGCTGCTGCATGATGGTCTTTGCCATGCGGGAATGGCCGGCATCGTTTGGATGAAGACGGTCGGTATCCGGTTTGTTAAACATCTGCGCACCAGCATCGTAAAGAGGGAAGAGACCCGAAAGAGAGTTGAGGTCGATGACCGGAACTGCCCAGACATTGCCTGTTTCCTTGATAGCTTTCACGTATTCATCGAAGAAAATGCCACGCGCATTCTCGTACATCTCATCTGGCTGGATGTTCTTGTCACCACTGGCAAAGAGAGCACGATGCACAGGAGTCATTACCACGATTTGCTTGGTAGGATACATCTGCTTCAGCTTCGACATGGCGATGTTGATGCGGCCTTTCAATGTATTCTTGTCCATGCAGAAGTGGCGGTGGCGGCGCTGTACCATTTCGCTTGGCTTGTGGCGGGCTACTCTCACGCTGTCGAAAGTCTCCGTGTACCATTCGCCTACAGGCACACCATTGTTGTAATCGTTGGTGCCCATAAAGATGAGAATGGCATCAAAATCATCACCATGTTCCTTCTGCAGTTGGTCTGCCTGACGGGGAATATCGTTCCACTGTCTGCCGCTCACACCATAAACGTAAGGGGTGATGCCGAGCCAATCCTGCAGGAATCCCCAGTATTTTACTTTTGATGCTTTGATTTTAGGGTCGGTGATGGAGTCGCCGAAGTAAGCCACTTTCTTTCCCTTCCAGGGATGCTGAAGGTTCTTGAATGCCTTTTCTTTTTCGGCAATTTCTTTCTTGCTCATCGCCTTCTGGGCGAAGGCGGGTAGGGTTGGCATCGCCAAAGTCAAGGCGAGTGCCAGGGTAATCATTGTTTGTTTCTTCATTGCTAGTTTGTTTTTATTTTTTTTCTGAGTGCAAAGGTACGGCAAAAATCTCAAACGGCGCAACATTTATTGTTCAAATATCAGTCTTTTTCTGTTTTTTTTTGTAATTTTGCAGCCGCAAATAGAAATGAATATTTATAATAGGTATATTATTAAGGATGACAGTCAGTTTGAGTAATTTGAGTAATTTGAGTGATTTGGCGCGCAAGCGAGTGGCGGTTGCGGCTTATTATTTTGTACCGGGAGTTGTGTTTGCCAGTTGGGCAAGCCGTATTCCGGATGTAAAACAGATGTTGCATCTGAGCAACGGACAGTTGGGAACTGTGCTCTTTGCCATTCCTATCGGCCAGCTTCTGATGATGGCTTTCTCGGGTATCCTGGTGAGTAGATTTGGCAGCAAGAAGATGCTAGTTCTGTCTGAACTGCTCTATGCCCTGGTTCTTTTCTGCATAGGTAGCAGTACTACGGTTTTTCATCTGATTTTGAGTCTTATTGCTTTCGGAATGATGGCGAATCTGATGAACATTGCCACCAATACGCAGGCATGTCTGGTAGAGAAGATGTATGGGCGCAACATCATGTCGTCGTTTCATGGTCTGTGGAGTCTGGGTGGATTCTCCGGTGGTATCATCGGTGCCATCTTTGCCAACACTTTGCTCCCGATAGATGTCCACTTTGGAACTATCCTGGCTCTGAGTATTCTCATCGTTGCTGTCGGTTTCCGCTTTCTGATTAATGATGCCATGGCGAAAGCAGAAGAGGAGGATGTTCCGAAGTTCTCTTTCAAGACCATCGACCCGATTCTGTTCCTTTTGGGACTGATGGGATTTGCAGGCATGTTCTGTGAAGGTACCGTTTACGATTGGAGTAGCGTATATTTTTCATCAGTAGTAAAACCCGATGAGGCTTTTATCCGTGCGGGCTATGTGGCTGGTATGGGAGCGATGACGTTGGGTAGATTCATGGCTGATGGGTTTGTTACGAAATACGGCCCAGCCAGAGTATTGAAGGTTTGTGGTGGTTTGATATTGGGCGGTTTGTGGCTGGCTGCTGCCTTGCCTTATCTCATTCCTGCCACCTTGGGTTTCCTGCTGGTAGGTTTCGGCATCTCTTCGTCGGTTCCTATCTGTTACAGTATCGCCGGAAAATTGGGAACCATCAAGGCGAGCATCGCCATTACCATCGTTTCGAGCATCAGTTTCTTCGGTTTCCTGGTAGGACCTCCGGTTATCGGATGGCTTGCTGAGGCTACCGGTCTCCGCATTGCCATCAGCATTGCCGCCTGCCTGGGTCTGATGATAGCGTTTGTTGCCGCAAAGGTAGGAAAGAGATTATCCTGAATAAGGAAACGGTTGATGTCTTCTAATGATATGATTGATGTCGTTCAGGTATATGACTGATAACGTTCTAGTATATGACTAAAGTCTTCCGAACAGTTACTTGAAGTCTTTCAG
>JAJWAL010000145.1:0-6268 GCA_021618535.1 Segatella copri
AAGAAAAATGATTAATTTTGCTGCAAATTACCAAAATCGCGGCCCACCCCTAGGGGTGGTGCCCTTTGTCTACTCCTATTAAGAACTAGCTAATGTTATGTCAACAGCAACTAGGAACAAAGTAGGAGACTGACAATCTTGGTTAGGAATAATGATTATTAATTGTCAACCTTCACCAGGAATAAGACTCTAGGTAGTAAACTAAATATAGGAAACTACAGTATCGGTTCGTTTCACAGGATGAAACGAAGTGTTTCTCCGCTTGAAACGAACAGTTTCATGGTATGAAACAAAATATTTCATGCCATGAAACCGTAACCTTTCCTGATGCTATCCATCGCAAGTGTTTCAACAAAAATATGCAGTATCTGATAGAGTGTAGTGAGAAAATCGTGAGGGATAACCCCAAATCGTGATGGATAGCGTGATGGATTTTTTCGTTTTTGAAGTATCTATCACGCTATTTAAGTTATCGAATATCAGTATGTTAAGGTGTGTAAGAGATGCAAATCGTGATGGATGATAGATAATTACATAAAATTTGTTCATATGAAGGCTGCGCTGGGTTACTTATATGACTGCATCGGGTTACGAATATGGCAGCATCGGGTTACGAATATGACTGTATCGGGTTACGGATATGGCTGCATCGGGTTAAGGATATGACTGCGTAAGCTAACGGAGCCGTATCCGTAGGCTTATCGAGACGTCTGAATCAGCTTACTGAGACGTCTGAATCAGCAGACGGAGACGTCTGAACTCGCTTACTGAACTACTTGAGTTGCTTGACTGAACTACTTGAGTTAGCTGACTGAACTACTTGAGTTGCTTGACTGAAGTGTGATACAGCTCCCTTTGAAATTCATTAAGAATCTGAGCAATTCATAATAAATATAATAGCGGAGATGTTGATTACGAATATCATCCTATAATCAAGGGTCTATACGCCCCCTTTTCATCGTGGCATATAGACCCTTGTCGTTTCCCGTGTGGTGCGGGTGAAAGAGGGTAATCATGTATTTATGACACACCCTCTTTCTGTATTTTGCTGTTAGGCGTTATAATGACTGTTACTCACCATAATACCAGTCATCATCATCTTTTGCTGGACTACTACCGCTATCAGCTCTTCCTTGATATAGGGTAGATGCTGCGAGGAGGGTGCAAGAGGTGATGTTTACAACCTGCATCTCAGGTTTTGTATATTCTTTCTTTTTCATATCCTTTTGATTTTAAAATCCTTTACTTAACCATGATTTTATAGGTCTTGCTGCCACGCTTCACGATGTTCAGACCCTTCTGCAGACCATTGGTACGACGACCATTCACGTCATAGTATTCTGCATTGGCATCGTTGCTGATAGCGTTGAGGTTGTCAATGGCAGTCGTGCCATCACCATTTCCGATGCTCAGCATGGCTGCTCTTGCTTGAGATACATTGGTAGGATGAATGTATGCACGCATCGGTTTGATGCCCACGCGATTGTCACCATCCAACTCAGAGACAAGCCAGAACTTATCCTTACCTATGATGTAGTCGGTTTTAGCAAGACCCTGATTGTCTTTGCCACCAATCTTGGTGAATGAACCTACGAGGTTGACATCTGAGTCAGTTCCTGCTTTTTTGGGGGCAGTTGCTATTTCTGTATTGCTTGCAGAAAGACTAAGTAATGTCTCACCCTCATTCATCTTGAAGAGCACTGGAGTGCCGGCAGGGATTTCTGCTCCATCTTCATAACTCTCAAGAGTGATGCAATCATTCACGTTGTCAATACCTGTAAGACGATAGAACTTACATTCTTTAACCTGGCTCAGGTCAATGGCGAATGGCACGCAGAGTGTTCCCCATTTAGAACCTGAAGGAATAGTTCTGCTGTAAGAGATGGTCTTGGATGTGAACGGCTCATAGTCCTTGAAGTCCTCGCCGTCGGCAAGTGTCAGGTCTTCGGTAGCCACAAACTTGTTGTTTGCATCCTTTGTTACCTCGATGTTTCCAGCCTTGTCTGCTACATACTTGTGCGCAGCACATTTCTTGTTGTTGCAGCCCATGTAGTAGATATGCTCGCCGGCGTCATGTTCAGGACTTGCCAAGGTGGCAGACATTTGGTGAACCAGCACATCCTCAGAAGTGCTGTTGCTATATGAGGCAGCCGTATTGTCGCAGTAACGGAATGATCCATTATATACTGTATTACCCTTTGTAGCTGTCAGTACAGGATAAGCATCTGTGCCTAGTTTCTGGTACCAAGCCAGTTCGCCTTCTGATGTACTTCCGTTGAGCAAATAAGCCACCTCTCCGCTCTTTATCTGCTCTAGGGTGAAAGCCTTGACCACGTCAGCTTCTACCTTTCCGTCTTCGAAAGTCAGACTTCCTGTACCAACTATTTTGATGTTCTCAGATGAGTTGTTCTGCAATACCTCCTTGTTGTAAGCTACAATGCCCTTTGCGGTTAGTGTACTGGTACGGTCTACATAACCTATAATGATTCCTGGGGCATAGGTATACGTCATATCTCCATAACTGAACACATTCTGGATACTGCTGTTGCCTCTCATTTCTCCTGCTATGCCACCGTAATACCAACCTTTACTTGTAAGCTTGCCATAGTTGGCGCAATCTTCGATACTTGTTCCATTAGCATAACCTATGATTCCACCAGTTCTCTGACTATTGTTTTTAACGGTTTCAACGGTTCCATAATTGGTGCAGCGCTTGATGTTTTTATAACTGTAGTCACCTGCAATTCCGCCAACATAACTCTCACCCTTCACGCTGGAGCGATTCTCGCAGTTTTCGAGATTTATATTAGAGGCATCTCCGACGATACCGCCAGTATCGTTTTGTCCTATTACAGTACAATTCTTTGTGGTTTTAATGCCCTTTATATGTGATGGAGAATTCGTGTCTGCGTATGCATATCCTGCCAAGATACCAGTGCCTAATGTCTTCTTGTATGTTGTGCTCACATTCTCCACCTTGGCATTGTCAAAGATAAGGTCTTGGATAGTCGCACCCCTAGTCATGCAGAAAAACCCCACGTTGTTTTGTGCTGTCTTTGTCTTGATATAAAGGTTGGTGATGGTCTTGTTATTTCCGTCGAAAGTGCCTTGGTATGGTTTATTAGCAGTTCCAATAGGCACCCAGCTCAGTTCTTTTAAGTTTTGAGACACATCTTCTGCATGGCAGAAGTCCTTTAGGTCAATGACCTCAACATTATCTGCAATCTTAGCGCAGATTTTATTTTTTCCGCCATTCACCTGATTGCGGAACCATGCCAATTCCTCAGCTTTGGTGATAATGTAAGGAGTGTCTACATCGCCATTACCATTGGCAGGCGGCGTTGGTGTTTGTGCCCATGCCCCCCCCCATAAGGCATGAGGATCGCCATCACGAGCAGCAGCATCGTGATGAGCCAATTCGATTTGTGTAATTGTTTCTTTTTCATACACGTTTTGTTGTTAAATGATTAATGTTAATATTTTATCTTATATATCTGCTTACCAATTTATCGCTAAGATAAGGAGCTTTCCTCTATGATGGGATAGGCTTCACCATCATTCCCATTGGATCATCAGAACGAAAACCATTCCTGGAAACATAAGCGGCTTGCCTGCATGATGAACAGGTGTGCCGAACAGCAATCCGGCATGACTCCAATCTAGCAATCATGGAGCAAATATACAAAAATAATTTGGAAAAAGGTGTCGCATTCCCCTGCCTAGGTGTCGCATTGCTATCATTTAGGTGTCGCATTGGTGGGGGAATGCGACACCTGAAAGGGGCTATTCCCGATAAAAATGGCTCTTTTCTCTGGTATTTTACAAAAATTAGTAATTCCTGCTTTTTATCTTCTCTAGCTGAATTTGTAGCCAGATAGTCACTCTTTTCCGCCTCTCAGAGCCTCCCGAAAGTCCGTTTTGAGTGATGGTAATAATACGAAAAAGGGGCAGCATGTTCGTTTTGCTGTCCCTAGATATAACCTTCGCAAAGCCTGTAATGAATCATTTTATCGCACCCTTTAGAAAGATATAATTGTAAAGATTATGTATCTTTTTTGGTGTTTACTGAACTTCAGGTCTATACGCCACTCATCTTAGTGACATATAGACCCATTTCTATTGTTTCGCCAGATTGTATCATTAGGCTAAGTGCTCCAGAAGGGGTATTTGTAGACAACGCTCAATCTTAGCCAGTGTTTCGAGAGACAGATTCTCTTGTCCTTTGAGAATCTTGGACACATATTGCTGACTGCACCCCATAAGTTCAGACAAATGCTTCTGTGTCATTCCTAATTCATCCATTTTATCGAGCATTATCATAGCAATATGCTGAGAATAGCGGAGCCACGACTTGTTGGCTATGCGCCATTCTGCATTCTTTCGCCATTTTGATGGAGAAGAAGACTGATGCTCTTTTAGTTTGGAAACTATTTCATTAGCAGTTTTCATAATAACCTCCTTTCTACTTTATATAATTTCGTGCAAGAAGTCCATGAAGGAGTCCTTGTCGGCAATATCATTGTTAAGCAAGAAGCGTCTCACTTTTTCCATTCGGGCAAGTTCTACTAAAGTATGTTCACGTTCCTGCATGGTACGAGTCAATTTGATAGCTCCACCTGTGATGATGTAAATACCAGGCTCAAGCTTGATAGCATAAATCCTAAGCCACGAAGCGTGGCGAGGTGTATTCCGAAGTCGTGCTTTTTATGTTTTCGGAGCAACGCTTAGTTTGCATAAATTACTCATAGCATAAAGTGGGATTACATCAACGTGGCGACAAGCATTTTGAGATTCTTTATCAATGTATTCAAACTCTCCAAAATTCTCTAAGGATGTACGGACAGCATGATGAAGTGCTTTCTTCCTCATGAATAGCCATAAACTTTGCATGCTGCCCCTGGTAGTAGCTTTCACTTCTATCGGTATAACCGCACCATCCTTCGCTTCCAGATAATCAATTTCTGCATTGGCTCCTTTTGACAGATTCTGCCAATAGTACATCTCTGCCTTTTGGAAACAGTCGTGGTTCTTGACGAGTTCCAAGCCTGCGAACATTTCTGAAGCCGCCCCTTTATTGACAAAATCAACATCCGAAGCCAAAAGGACATTAGCTGCAGGAGTACCCAACATGGTTTGCATCAGCCCTAAATCTAAGAAAAGGTATTTCCTATAGCTGCAATTCTCTTCTGCACCAAGTGGAACTCCATTTCCATCAGTATGGGTTACCGGCTTTATGAGTCCCGCCAATGTCAATAGATGAAGTGCATCTTTGATGATCGAAGAATGAACATCATCGGCAACCTGTCTATAAACAAACTTACTGCCAGCCTGCAAAGCAACGGAACGCAAGACCTTTCTCAATAAAGCTGGAGATATGCGCGACTTGTACTTGGCAAAATCATCCTGATAGGTATCCAGAATATCATTATGGACATGAGCGCATTCCAAATAACTTTTGGTCTCAATCCATTCTGTAACTGCAGCAGGCATACCACCCACCAGATAGAAGGTCTTCAGCTGATCTACCAGTTTGTTATGAACGGCATCAGGAAGCGGAGATGAGGGTGAAGCTTGCTGCTTGTAGCTTATAGTGGTATCCAGTCCCTGTGCCATGAGAAATTCGTCAAAGGAAAAAGGGTACATATATAGTGAACGTATTCTCCCCACTCCAAAGGAAGGAAGCTCCTCTAAGGTAAATTCCAACAATGAGCCGGCAGCGATGACATGTAGTTCCGGATAATCCTCTTTAAAATAACGGAGCGACATGATTGCTTCCTGACTAACTTGTATCTCGTCTATGAAGAGCAGAGTATCTCCAGGTATTATTGGAATTCCGGTAGTTGCACTTATGCCTTCACACGTTCTATGCACGTCAATATCCTTTGAAAAGAGTCCTCTTATGGATGGTTGGCTCTCTAAATTTATCTCCACAAAGTATTTAAACTCTTTGCCTAACTGACGTACAGCAGAAGATTTTCCTACTTGTCTGGCTCCACGTATAAGCAAAGGTTTCCTTCTTTGAGAAACCTTCCATTCCAGGAGTTTTTTATCTATGTTTCGTTTGTAATATGTCATTTTGCGTAATTTATTGATTTTCAGTGCAAAGATACAACATTTATCCAAAAGTCAAGGCAAACAATAGTTAATTTTATCCAAAAGTCAAGGCTATTGATGGCTATTTTTATCCAAAAGTCGGGGCTAAGCTTCGCTGCGTTGTAGCAGCTCCCCAAAGTGGACACAAAAAATGATTATTAATTATTTATATTTT
>JAJWAL010000146.1:0-6238 GCA_021618535.1 Segatella copri
GGCTTTCAGTACGGGTTGGGTGCTGAAATAATGGCGTAAAGCTTCTATGATGGCTCGTTTACCCATAATATAATGATGTTGTTTCTTGCTGCAAAGATACACTTTTTATTCGAAAGGGCAAGCTTTTTTCTGGTTTTTTATTACCTTTGCATCGGTTTTTCGAAAATAATTTATGTTTTGCTTAGTTTTTCGCATGACCGATGTTTTAATCTCAGTTTCTTCCTCTTCTGGGGCGACTACTTTTTCTTTCCTTGTCCTCTCAGCGTCTTGCAGAGTGGGAGGGTGAGGAGAAGACAAAGCAGGGCACCGGTTATCATGACGATGCTGGAAGAGATTTCTATCTTTCCCAGCGCTACGATAGGACTGGAGATGGCGCCTGCTACGAAACCGGCAGCTCCGAAGATGGCACTGGCTGCACCTGCATTCTTGCGCTCGGCATCAAGAGCGGTGGCGGTAAGACCTGGCTGCATCAGTCCGAAACTGATCATCAGATAGATGTAGAATCCCATTACCACTACCAGATTAGCATGTGCGTAGAGGCAGAACGAGAGGCATACGGCAGCAATCATGAAGTCGATGGCTCCGCATTTCAAGGCTGTATTGGTATGCTTGAACTGAGGACCCAGAGCGGCTCCGATGCCGATGGTCAGGGCATTCAGCGCAAAGCAGAGACTGAAATGGAAAGGTGACAGACCATAGATTTGCTGCAGGATGAATGGCGATGAACTGATGTATGCGAAGAAGGTGAAGAAACACGCCATCTCTGCCAGGGTGCTCAGGGTGAAGATGCGGTTGCGGAACACTCTGAACAGGTTGGCATATACCTGAATGATACTCTTCTGGATTCTCTTTTCCGGGGTTAATGTTTCGGGTAGTCTTGCGCTGCAAACCATCAGGATGATGCCTACGCCAAGCAGCAATCCAAACACACCCTGCCAATTGGTAAAGCCTGCCATCAATCCTCCGATAACCGGTGCACAGACTGGTGCGATTCCGTTGATGGAGCCCAGAATAGCCATGAAGTTGGCGAGTTCTTTGCCGCTGTACATATCGGTGCTCATACTCTTGGAGATAACGATGCCTCCGGCACCAGCCAGTCCCTGGAAGAGTCGCATCAGATTGAAGAGATAGATGTTGGGTGCAAAGATGCAAAGCACGGATGCGATGGCAAACATCAGCATCGAACCCACCAGAATCTTCTTTCTACCAAACTTATCGGTAAGTGGACCGATGAATACCTGTCCGATGGCCAGGCCAATCATTCCTGTGGTTAAACTGAGCGAAGCCAAAGCTGGCGATGTATGGAAAAACTCCGACATCTCCGGCAAAACTGGCAGATAAAAGTCGGTTACGAACGGACCGAAGGCGGTCAGCATTCCCAAAGTAGTTGGGATAAATACTCCTATTTTCTTTTTCATTTCTGTATGTTATCTTAAAATCTAATACCTGTAATCCTATTACCTATTGCTTGTTTTTATGCGTAATTTAGTCTCGAATAGTGATGATTTCTCTGCATCCAGAAGAACATCATCCTCCGAAATCCGATGCAAAATTACTCCAAATGTTTGAGCGGGACAAACATATTAACGAACTTTTGCAAAGAAAGCGCTTATGGAATATAAATATTACTATGCTTTTTATTACCTTTGCATCGGTTTTTCGAAAATAATCTAGGTTTTGCTTAGTTTTTCGCTTGGCTCAACTGTATAGATAATAAGTAACAGAAAAAAGAAAGACAGATGTATATGAAAAAATGGATTATGATTTGTGCTTGTGTGGCTGTTTTTCAAACCGCATTAGCCCAGCGCATCACCCGACAATATAATAATGTTTCGTTCTCTGAAGTGTTGAAGGATTTGAATGCCCGCCAGCATAAGTACACCATCAACTTTGTGTATGATGAACTGGAGGATTTCAGGGTGACCAAGAGCATCAGAAACCAGAGTGTTCCCGATGCCATCATGCAGCTGATAGGATTCTATCCCATCAGGATGACGCAGGTAGAGGATAATATCATGGTGGAGTGTACGCAGAAGACTCCCAACAAGATGATAGGCCGCATCATAGACAATAAGAATCGCCCTATAGATTTCGCCAATGTAGCCCTGCTGAATGTTAGTGATTCTTCATTGATTAATGGTGGCGTGACGAATGAGAACGGCCAGTTCGTGATTCCCTGCGAAGCCACAAAGGCGATTGTTAGAGTAAGTTGTGTGGGCTATTGTACGGCTATAGATACTTATAATACTGGTAAAATCGGGACGATTACGTTGAAGGAGGCAACAATGAACCTGCAGAAGGTGGTTGTGAAAGCCGAAAGAGGACATGTCGTCAAGAAGAAGGGAAATGTCAAGACCTTCTTTTTCAGTCACCACGCCAATGAAATCAAGGATATTTATACAGCCTTGACAGAAGTCCCAGATCTGCGTATTGATCCTACGATGAAAACCATCAGTCTCGCTAAAGGTGGTGCGCCATTGGTCTTGATAGATGGTATTCCCAAATCTCACTCTTTGGCAAGTATCTCACCAGCTATGATTGACAAGGTGGAAGTTTCAAACAGCGTTCCTTTGGAATATATGGGACTGGGATATTCAGGTGTTGTCAATATCATAACCAAAAAACACAAGGAAGCGAGCAGATACTTCAACATGGGAGTATTGTCTCATCCCGTCGTGGCTTTTGGTTCGGCTGATGCAAACTTCTCCTACGATAAGAGCAGATTTTCTATCTACTCCGGATTGACCGGTTTCGCCTTTTTGGATAATAAGTCGAAGACAACAGATGCATTAACCGTGTCCGGCAAGAATCAAAATACAGCAACCGAACGAACCAATTATTATAAAGATTGGAAAGCCATGGTAGGAGGAGATTACCGGTGGACAGACAATTCGGTCTCTTCCTTAGGCTTTGTATTTGAAATGATTCCTCAAAACTCGTTCGATGCTGGTAAGATAGAATATTCATCAGAAAATGACTTGCTCGGTAATAAGATTTTGGATTATCATCGTAAATATGATGATGACTTATACAAGTATCAAATGAATTTGTATCATAAATCTTCATTCGGCAAAGCATCTTCCCTGACATTCCATTTTAGTGGCATCTATTCCTACAATACAAATACCACTAAGCGTCAGGAGAATCAAACCGAATATCTTTACTCGGCTAAGTATAGACAAAAAGAAGTAAATGGTGGACTGGATTATGCCTTTCCATGGGTTGCTGCTAATTGGAAGATAGGAGCCAATTCCGTATTCCTATGGCACAACATCCAGTCGCAGACTGACCATACTCTGTCAAAATATAATGAGTGCAACAACTATGGCTATCTTGAGGTAGAAAAGAACATTGGGAATCTTGATATTTCTGCTTCCTCGGGAATTAACATCGCGTATAGGAGTATGGGGAACGACCATTTCAGCTTTGTCAATTGGCATCCGATCTTAAACTTGTCATATCATTTGGGAACCAATCACAATCTGGAATTCTCTTATGAATATGCAAGTTCGAATCCAGAGATAGACCAGTTGTGTGATGTAAACTCTGCCACTAATCCTCTGTTTGTGAATGTAGGAGATAAGAACATCAAACCGGCATATTCTCATGATTTGCAATTGGATTACACAGCCAATATAAAGTCTCTGTACATAGATATTTTTGCTCAATATGAGAATATCCGACAGCGCATAGCCCAATATAGTAAGGTGGATATGCAGCAAGTGGTGATGTCTTACTTTAACGATAGGAACAGCTGCAATCTGTATAACTGTGGCGCAACTGTCCGGTATATGATTCCTCACTTTGTCTTATTGGGGATGATTCAGCAGAATTGGGTGAAATGTGCAGGCTATTCCGATAACTATCTCTACGGGATGCTGCAGGGACAATATTACAATGATAGATTCAATGTCAATTTAGTGTTTGATACGAATGAGGTAAAGAATTCAACGCCAGAGGCAAGATATAAGACTTCTCCGGAATCTCAGTTGACTATATCTTATTCCATATCGAAAAGCATTGACATCAGTCTCGGAATGCGTTATCTGTTTACCCATAAGCATATATGGAATACCGTACAGACTGCGCAAGTTCAGGAATCCTACTGTAACAACTTCAGTACAAGACAGAATCTGGTGATGTTGGGTTTCAGATATAACTTTAATGGGCAGGACAAGAAGAATCATAGCGACCAGGTTTTCAAGTCTGCCAATTCAAAGAGTTTTATCAAGGATTATTGATGGATTGTCCACTTGAAAAAATGTCTAGGTTTGAAATCGGTCAAGCGAAGGCAAAACCATGTTGGGTTGCTCTTCGCTTGACCGATGTTTTTTACTTTTCTTCAGTTAGATACTCCTTTATTTGTTGTGCTCTAAGCGGTTTTTATCTCTACTTCGTTCTCTCATAAACTAAGATTTTATCACGTTCTACTGATTCCTGTGCAAAAGGAAGTAAGGTTCCTTCTGATACCAAATCAACTTTTCTACCTAAGAGTTCTTCCAAATCACTCCACATGCCGAAGAATTTTAAATCAATTTTATTCGAAAGCGCAAGCTTTTTTCTAGTTTTTTATTACCTTTGCATCTGTTTTCCTAGAGAAAATAGAAAATTTCTTCATTTTAGGGGTAATTGATTTCAGGAAAGCTTGTATATAAGAGTAGAAACAAGAAGAAAATGACGTGATGACAGAAGAAAATGAACAGCGGATGGAACGGCTGTTCCACGACCATTACGAGCAGATGTATCGCTTCGCCTTTGCCTTGCTCCATGATAACGAGGAGGCGAGGGATGTGGTGAGCGATGTGTTCTCCAGATTGTGGGATAAACAGCTGGTTCCAGACCGGGCTTACCTGATGCGGAGCGTGAAGAATGCCTGCATCAATCTTATAGCCAGAAAGAAGAGAGATGAAAGACTGAAACGGCTTCTCCCTCTCTCGGAAGAGAAATTGACGGAGGAAGAACCTTCTCGCCTGGAAGAGCGATGGCAGGCTGCGGTGGATTGTATCGACCACGATCTGACCGACCAGACTGCTTCCGTCATCCGATTGTGCTATCGGGAAGGAATGTCGTATAAGGATACGGCGGAGGAGCTGGGCATCAGTATCTCGGCAGTAAACAAGCATGTCGTGAAAGGTTTGCGAACGCTCAGAGAAAAGTTGAAAGGAAAATAATAACCCTAAAATGAAGAAAGGAAAAGAAAATGAAACATGAATTATCTGACATAGATCCTCAGAAGATGGATTCTCAGAAATGGGATTTGCTCCTCGATCTCCTGGAGCATCCCGAAAAGTATTCCGAAACCCAGAAGGATGAGCTTCTGGGCGATGAGGAAGTGAACGAACTCTATCAGCAGTTGGTAGAGACCCGACTGTCTCTGGATTTCGCCAAGTCGAAGGAAGAGATGAAGATGCCTTCGATTGATGCAGAATGGGAGAAGCTGAAAGATGAGATGAAGCTGAAAGAAGAAAAGCAGCAGAAAGAAGAGAAAAATCAGAATGCAGAAACCCAGCAAACTGCCAAGCTGCTTCCTCTCTGGAGCCCGATGAGAAAGGTGGCTGCTGTTGCAGCCGTCCTTGTCGTCTCCGGCATCACCTTTGCTGCCATTCATCTGGTAACCCGTTCTCATCAGGCATCAGATAACAACAATACCGAACTCGTGGCATCCCGAAAGGATTCTATCCAGCAGGTTTCTGCTCCTCAGAAATCCAACATAGAAGAAAAGGCAGATTCTGCAAGTCTTGCCCAACTCCCATTGGTTTACGAAAACGCTGAGCTTCAGAATATCCTGACTCCTATTGCCGCGCATTTCCATCTCCAGGTAACTTATCAGAATGAGTCGGCTCGCCATATCCGCCTCTTCCTGCAACTGGAGAAGAACATGAGTCTGGATGATATCATCGAACTGATGAATCATTTCGAGAAAGTGAATATTCGTCATGAAGGTCAAACTTTAATCGTGGAATAAGATGAAAAGATTAAGATATATCATGCTGCTGGCAGGTCTGATGAGTCTTTCTCTTCAGACCGTCTGTGCCCAACGCATCACCCGCAGCTTCCGCAACACTTCTATGTCAGAAGCGCTCACCATCCTTGCCAAGAGCACCAAGGATTATCGTATCAACTTTATGTATGATGAACTGGAGGATTTTACGGTTACCACGAGTATCGTGAAGCGAACCGCTCCGGATGCCATCCGCCAGATTATGGGCTTCTATCCGATGAAGATGACGATAGATGG
>JAJWAL010000025.1:0-29444 GCA_021618535.1 Segatella copri
AAAATATAAATAATTAATAATCATTTTTTGTGTCCACTTTGGGGAGCTGCTACAGGAATACCTTGAAATATGTAAAATAAGGCATTCTGATATCCCGAAACTTGTAAAATAAGGCGTTCTGTGTAGTTAAAAACATGTAAAATAAGGCATTCCTCATTATTTTTTCTTATCTTTGCATCCAGATAAAGTAAGAGATATTATGCTGGATAAGAGAAACTTAGAACAGATTCTTTCTGATCAGCAGGAAGAACTGGAGATACGTAGAGGCGAAACTTTGTGTCATCGACCAGAAGAGGCGCAGATAGACTTGGGCAGTACGCAGGCTCAGGTCGTGATAGGTGTGCGCCGTAGCGGCAAATCTACTCTATGCTTCCAGGCATTGGAGAAAGTAGGTGTGAAATACGCTTATGTAGATTTTGACGATGAGCGGTTGGCTAACATCCAGGCAGAAGATTTGAACGATGTTCTGGAAGTGTTGTATAAGATATATGGTGATTTCAATTATCTGTTTCTTGACGAGATACAGAACATCGAGGGCTGGCACCTTTTCGTGAATCGTATGCTTCGCAGGCGGATGCATGTCATCATAACAGGTTCTAATGCCAAACTTCTGAGCAGCGACCTGGCTACTCATCTCTCGGGGCGCTGCAAGGAGATACCTTTGTTTCCATTCTCCTTTTATGAGTATTGCCTGATGAAAGCGGTGGATACGGAAGGAATGACTACCAAGGTACAGGCGTTCAGGAGAGCTGCCTTCGATCATTATCTGAAACAGGGAGGATTTCCTGAGCTGCTCGTTATCGGCGAACACCAGAATTATGTGAAGAATCTGGTAAGCAATATCCTGCAGAGAGATATTGAACAGCGTTTCAAGATAACCTATCAGGCTACCTTCGAGCAGTTGGCTCATCATCTGCTCAATGTGGCTCCGCTCATCGTGTCTCCTTCGGAACTGTCGGCTACACTGGGGGTAAAATCGGAACATACCATCAAGAATTATATCGGATACATGAAGCAGGCTTATCTGCTGCTGGGACTTCAGAAGTATTCTGCCAAGAGCAAGATGAGGATAACCCAGGAGAAGGTGTATCCGATAGATGTGGCTTTGATGGATCAGCGAGATAATGCGCTGGTGGGAGAGAATCTGGGATGGAGATTGGAAACCCTTGTTTATCTGCAGCTGGTTAGAACTTATAAGCCGCAGGGGTATGATATCTATTACCTGAGCGACCGCTCGGGAGAATGCGATTTCGTGGTTTGCAAAAACAATCAGGTGAAACAAGCCATTCAGGTATCGTATGACATTTCTTCACCCAAGACTCGCAAACGGGAGATTGAAGGATTACTTCTGGCTCATCGCAAGACGCAATGCACCGACCTGCTGCTGCTCACAGACCATGAGTACAACCAAGTTACAGAAAAAGGCCTTGACATCAAGATACGACCGGTATATGACTGGGTTGTGGAAATGGGGAAGAGAATATAGAGATAATATTGAAAAATAGAGAAAAATAATCGTAATATAAGAAATGAACAAATTAAAAGCTTTATTGGGTTTCGACCCAAAGACTACTACGGTCAAGACGGAGTTGATAGCTGGTATGACTACCTTCCTGACCATGTGTTACATCCTGGCAGTGAACCCTACCATCCTCGCCACTACGGGTATGGACAAGGGAGCTCTCTTTACTGCCACAGCCATCGCTTCAGCCATCGCCACCTTCCTGCTGGCTTTCATGGCGAAACTACCTTTTGCCCAGGCTCCTAGTATGGGACTGAATGCCTTCTTCGCCTTCACCCTTTGTCAGGCTATGGGCTTGACCTGGCAGCAGGCTTTGGCGGTATTGCTCGTAGAGGGTATCATCTTCCTTGCCATCACCTTCCTCAATATCCGTGACAAGATATTGGAATGTATTCCGAAGAACCTCCGCTTTGCCATTTCGGCAGGTATCGGTATGTTTATCGCCTTTATCGGTTTGAAGAATGCGGGCATCATTACTGCCAATGCTGATACTTTCGTGCAGCTCGGCAAGTTTACACCTGTCAGCATCCTGGGTCTCATCAGCATCCTGCTCTGCGGCTGTCTGATGGCGAGAAGAGTGAAGGGCTCCCTGTTTATCGCCATCATCATCTCTACATTGATTGGTATTCCGATGGGCGTAACCCAGTTCTCTGACAACTGGATGCCGGTATCTACCCCTCACAGCATCGCTCCTATCTTCTGCCAGTTCGATTTCACCGGCTTCTTTACTCCTAAGATGTTCATGGTGGTATTCTCCCTGTTGCTTGTCAACATCTTCGATACTATCGGAACAGTTCTGGGATTGGTTTCCAAACTCGGTGTCAAGGAGAATGAGAAGGGCGAGATTCCGGGTGTGAAGGAGGCGATGATGAGTGATGCCATCGGTACTACAGCCGGTGCATTGCTGGGTAGCTCTACGATTACCACTTATGTGGAGAGTGCTTCGGGCGTTGCCGAGGGTGGTAAGTCGGGCTTGACATCTTTCTTTGTGGGTTTGATGTTTATCCTGAGCATCTTCCTGGCTCCAATCTTCCTCCTGATTCCGAGCGCAGCCACCAGTGGTGCCCTGGTAATGGTGGGTGTATTGATGATTGATTCGTTCAAGAAGATTGAGTTGGAGGATATCTCCGAGTCATTCCCTGCCTTTATCACGATGATTACGATGGTGCTCTGCTATAGTATTGCCGATGGCATCTGCCTCGGAATTCTAAGTTATGTATTGATCAAGATGATGGTGGGCAAGTTCAAGGACTTGAATCCTACGCTGTATATCCTGAGCATCTTCCTGCTCTTCAATTATGTTTTCAGTTAAATGAAGCGACAGATAAAAACGAGGCGGCAATCTGCATCACGCAGGTTGCCGCCTTCTCTTTTCTAACTAACTTTCTTATCAACTATTCAAAATGTTATTACCTATATATGGATTCCAGGGCATCCTGCCCTGGATGTAGTCTGTTATTTCAAACGGATGATATTCAGCGAGCTGGCTGGAATCTCTACCGTTGCACCGTTCTTCTCTGTAGTTACGTAGTTTTCTACAGGATAGATGTTGGTAGGATTGTCGATGGTGTTCTCCTCCAGACCGTTCTTGGCTGAAAGACGGATGAGCTTGCCATTCTTGATTTCCTTGCCCTGAAGATTAATCTTCGCTGTGGTGTGCTCGGTGCTGGTGTTGGCAATCTTCAGGATTACCTCGCCCGTCTGCTCATCAAGTGTGGCTGTAGAGAAGATGCCAGGAAGGGTGTTTGCCTTCAACTTGGTAGAGAATACTTCCTTGCCATCCAACTTGGCGAAGATGCTGTCGCCTACTACTTTCAGTTCGATGTCATACCACTTGCCAGTCTCGATGCTGCCTGGGGTAGTAGCTATCTGACTCTTGGCACCATTCACGATAGACTCCACTCCGTGCTGGGTGTTGTTCCAGCCACCGAGGTTCAACCAGCAGTAGTTGTTCTTATCTACATAGTTAAAGATGATGAGGAAACCTTCGTTTCCGGCATCCTTCTTCGCGCGTACCTTATATATATAGCCATTGCTGGTAATCTCACCTGGGTTCAGACGGATGCAGCTTTCTTCGTTGCTGGTCTGCTTGATGAGGCTACCCTCAGTCTTCCACTGTCCACGGATATCGGTAGGCAACTCCTGCAAGGTCATCGGCAGTGCCTTTCCGTTCTCATCGCTGTAGCCCTTGTCCTCAAAAGAAACCTGAGTACCCCATGTTCCCATACCAACACGGCAGATAGCTGGCTTCACCTGAGTCTGCTCATATTTGTATGGATTCTCCTGGTTTACCTTCAATACACGGGCACCGATGTTGTTTGCCATCACGTTCTGAACGTAGTAAGATGGAGTTCCGAATACCTTATCTGATGTATACTGAATCATATCCGGTGCCCACATACGGTTGTTGAGGTTGGCGAAGATAGGAGCATAGGATGCCATGGTCACGATGTCAGAGTTGTTCTCGATGCCCATCATATAGACAGCCTCACCGAGTGCTGCATCGAGCGAACCCATATTACCGAAGCCCTGGGTTACGGCATATTCACCTACATAAATCTCGCTGCCCTTACGGTCGTAGTTATCATACTTGTTGAAGTTCTCGGCAAACCAGGCAGGATTTCTGTAGTAGTGCTCGTCGAGGAGTTCTACGCTCTCGTTGCTTTCCCACTTAGGATTGTCATCGCCCCAAGCCACCACGTTACCGATGAGGTGCATCTTAGGATATTTCGCCAATACGGCATCCTTGAACTTCTTGAAGCGCTCGTAGTAATGGTCGCTCTGAGCCGCAGGATCCGGCTGGTTGTTCTCATTACCAATCTCCAGATATTCGATATTGTATGGTTCCGGATGACCATTCTTGGCACGGAGCGCACCATATTTAGAGGTAACAGGACCATTAGCATACTCCAGGGCATTCATGCACTCGTCAATCCAAGGCTGGATGCTGTCTACCGGAGTCATACCGCCGTGCCACAAACCAACATTCACAACATAGAGAGGCTTGGCGTTCAAATCCTCAGCCAACTGTAGATACTCATCGAATCCCATACCGTCGCTGGTGCGGTAACGCCAGTTTACGTTCTTATGACCTGGACGTTCCTCGATAGGACCGATGGTCTTCTCCCAGTGGAAAGCATTCTCAGGAGATTCCTGTCCCTCTACGTAGCAACCGCCTGGGAAACGGACGAACTTAGGATGGATATTATAGAGGAGCTGAGCCAAATCAGGGCGCAAGCCATTCTCGCGATTCTTGAAAGTAGGAGGGAAGAGGCTTACCACATCGAGAACGATGGTACCCTTGCCATCGGCTACGAGTTCAAACTGAGCCTTGGCGTCGTTTCCGTTGGCTGTCAACTCAGCCGTATATTTAGTCCACTTCTTGCCAACCTTGGCATTGAGTGCGGTTTCTGCATACACCTTGTCGCCCTTGGCGTTGGTGAGGCGAGCCTTCAATCCGCCCTTGTAGCTACCTTTAGCCCAGAAAGAGAGTTTATAGGTTCTGCCCTGCACGGCGTTGATTCCCCAGAAGCCTTCGTTGATGAGAGAGGCTGTAGCTGCAGGTTTGGCAGCGATAGTAAGCTGGAGCGCCTTGCCCTGTGCATTGTTGAGCAAACCCTTATTGATGAGTTGTGCATTGATCTTTGCACCTTCCTGAGCGGCAGTCTTCCAGGTAGGGATGTTCTTGTCGTCATCCTCGAAGGAACGGTTGCTGATGAGTTCGGCATAGAGACCGCCGTCAGCAGCATGGTTGATATCCTCGAAGAAGATACCATAGAGGTTAGGAGATACCTTGATACCTGGGTTAGAGGCATCTACATTGATGGTAACCTGTGCGTTGGCAGCTAAAGCAGAGGCCAACACTGCTGAAAGTAAAATCTGTCTTTTCTTATTCATTTCTTATTCTTAGGTTTGTTTGTTTACTTGTTGGGTTGGCATGAAACCAAGCAAAGCCTGAATTCATGCCGCTATTAATACACAGTTGCAAAAGTACACAAAATGCACAAAGAAGAGGTGGACAAAACGGAGAATATAGTGTAAAAGGTGGATTTTCTGCTGAAAATCCACCTTTTGGTTTTATTGTTGGTAAATAAAATCGGTTTTAATATAGTAATACCAATCCGGCAAAAGCCGAGTAGAGTATCATGCGGATAGGATTAATCTTCATTACCTTCACGCCGATAAAGGTGGCAAAGAAGAGGGCGATGGAGATGTAGAAATGCCAGGGATTGGCTGGCGTAGAGAAGTTCTCGCCATTCATCAGAAGCAGGGCGGCGGCTCCTACCAGACCGACGATGGCTGGGCGAAGACCGATGAAGATGCTCTGGACGGCTGAGGTGTTCATATACTTGTACAGCATTCTGCTGATAAGAATCATCAATACCAAGGATGGGAGAACCAGGGCGAAGGTTGCCATGGCACTTCCGAGAATAGCCATCATGCCACTCATGCCGGCATTATGGACGGCTGTATAGCCACAATAGGTGGCGGTGTTGATACCGATAGGTCCCGGTGTCATCTGAGAGATGGCAACCACATCGGTAAACTCTTGCATCGTCATCCAATGATACTGCGTAACAACCTGTCCCTGAATCAGGGATATCATGGAATAGCCACCTCCGAATCCGAAGATGCCTATCTGAATGAATACGATGAAAAGCTGAAAAAATATCATCATTATGTTTTAAGCTATTTACTTTTTTACCTTTTTACTTTTTTACCCTTTTACCTTTATTCCGTTGGCTGGATAAACTGTCCATAGATGTATCCACCTGCGGCAGCTGCGATGATTACCCAGATTGGGTTGACGCCCAAAAGCCAAATAAGAAGGGCGGATAGAATAGGAATCCAGCAATTGACAAGCGAAATACCGGCACTCTTGGCAAGCGAGAATGTAGGTACGGCTATCAATGCCACGACGGCAGGACGGATGCCTGCAAACATGGCAGCAACAACCTTGTTGTCTTCAAACTGATGGAAAAACATGGCTATCGCCAAGATAATAAGAAACGATGGCAACGAAGCGCCGAGGGTGCAGACGATGGCTCCCGGTGTCTTTGCCAACTTATATCCGAGCAGGGAACTCATGTTGATGGCCAAGGCGCCCGGACAAATCTGGGTGGTAGCGATGGCATCCAGAAATTCCTCCTTCGTCATCCAATGATGCTTGTCGACGACTTCGGATTCTATAATAGGAATCATGGCATAGCCACCACCAAAGGTGACTATGCCAATCTTCAAAAATGTTTTGAATAATGTAAGATAACTTACGCTATTATTCATTTTTTACCTTCTTACTTTTTTACCTTTTTACTTTTTCAAAGCTCTTTCTTCAATCCACTGACGTGCATTGACAAATGCCTCAATCCAAGGAGTTACCTCGTCGTTGCGGCGGTCAGCTGGATACCAGGCGTTCTGCCAAGGGAAGATAGCACGCTCCAAGTGTGGCATCATAGCCAAGTGGCGACCATCTGCAGAGCAGATACCTGCTACATTGTAGTCACTGCCGTTAGGATTACCTGGGTACTCAGCGTAGTTGTACTTCGCAATGATGTTGTAGTGATCCTCTGGCTCTGGCAAGTAGAAACGGCCCTCGCCGTGAGCTACCCAGATACCGAGCTTATCACCGCTCAGGCTACCGAACATCACACTGTCGTTCTGAGGAATGGTCAAACCGAGGAATGTGCTCTCGAACTTCTTGGATGTGTTGTGGCAGAGGTGTGAACGATGCTTGTGCTCAGGATTGATGAGGTTCAACTCAACCATCAGCTGGCAACCGTTGCAGATACCGAGTGAAAGGGTATCCTCACGGGCATAGAACTTATCGAGTGCCTCTTTAGCCTTAGGATTGTAGAGGAATGCACCAGCCCAACCCTTGGCAGAACCGAGAACGTCGGAGTTAGAGAAACCACCGCAGAATACGATGAAGTTTACATCCTCCAGAGTCTCACGGCCAGAAATCAAGTCGGTCATCATCACGTCCTTCACGTCGAAGCCGGCGAGATACATAGAGTATGCCATCTCACGCTCACCATTGGTACCCTTCTCACGGATGATAGCTGCCTTGATGCCAGATGGCTTGCGGCGGTTAGCGTCGAGGCTGTAGCTAGCGAGGGTTCCCTTGAAGCCATAACCGAAGTTCATCTCGATAGGCTGCTTCTTATAGTTGGTGTAACGCTTCTTAGCCATACCGTTCATGCTCTGCTTGCGGTCGAGGAGGTAAGATGTCTTATACCAGTCGTCGCGCAAAGCATCGATATCGAACTCGTGCTCGAAGCCTTCCTTCTTGATGATAATCTTGCGGAGCTCAGGAGCTGGATAACCAATCTTGGCATAACCGATACCGTTCTCATCGAAGAATGCCTTCAACTCGTCCTTGTGAGCATCGCTTACCTGGATGACAACACCTGGGTTCTCTGCGAAGAGAGTCTTGATGATGTCGGCATCTGCGATGTCGTGGAGGTTGATCTTCATACCGCCCTCTACGTTGGCGAATGTCATTTCGAGGAGAGTTGTAATCAAACCACCGGCACTGATATCGTGACCAGCCATTACCCAACCACGGTTGATGAGTTCCTGTACGGCGTTGAAGCAGTCAACGAAGTACTCTGGATTCTTGACGGTAGGAACATCGCTGCCCACCTTGCCCAAACTCTGAGCGAAAGCAGAACCACCGAGACGCTGCTCGTCGAAACTGAAGTCGATATGATAGAGGCTAGAGTTCTTGTCGTTAACGAGAACTGGGCTAACCACCTTCTTGACATCTGAAACCTCACCACCAGCACTTACGATAACGGTACCCGGAGCGATGATCTTCTCGCCGTTAGGATACTGCTGGGTCAAAGAGAGAGAGTCCTTACCTGTTGGTACGTTTACGTGGATGGCGCAGCAGAAGTCTGACAATGCCTTCACACCCTCGTACAGACGGGCATCCTCACCCTTCTGACTGCGGCAAGGCCACATCCAGTTGGCTGAGAGGCTGATGCTGTCCATGCCATCTGCCAATGGAGCCCATACGATATTAGTCAATGACTCTGCTACAGAGAGTACTGAACCAGCCTTAGGATCGGCAAGACCAGCCTGAGGAGCATGCCCCATTGCTGTTACGATACCCTTCTCGCCACGGTAGTCGAGTGCTACGACACCACAGTCTGAGAGTGGCAACTGAATCTGACCCTGGCACTGCTGACGGGCAATCTTACCTGTTACGGAACGGTCTACCTTGTTGGTCAACCAGTCCTTACAAGCCACAGCCTCCATCTGGAGAACACGCTGCAAGTACTCGTCGAGGTTATCTGCAGAATAAGTTACATCTTCATATTTACGCTCTACGGTCTCATCTACCATTACAGTCTTAGGAGTATGACCGAACATCTGAGCTACATCGAGGTCGAATGGCTTCACGCCGTCAGCCTGCTTGAAGCTGAAGTGAGCATCGCCAGTAGTCTCACCAACCACGTACATTGGAGCACGCTCACGGTCGGCAATCTTCTGAACCTCGCTGATATACTTCTCGTCGATGAGCAAGCCCATGCGCTCCTGGCTCTCGTTGGCGATGATTTCCTTGGCGCTCAAAGTCTTGTCGCCGATAGGCAACTTAGACATGTCGATTTCGCCACCGCACTCTTCTACCAACTCAGAGAGACAGTTCAAGTGACCGGCTGAACCGTGGTCGTGGATGCTGACTACTGGGTTCTCATCGTTCTCAACGAGTGCACGAACCAGGTTGTAGGCACGCTTCTGCATCTCAGGGTTGGCACGCTGAACAGCGTTCAACTCGATACCATTGCTATAACGGCCTGTATCTACAGAAGAAACAGAACCACCACCAAGACCGATGCGATAGTTATCACCACCTACTACTACAACCTTGTTGCCCTTCTGTGGCTCACCCTTCTTGTAGTCACGCTTCTTGCCGTAGCCTACACCACCAGCAAGCATGATTACCTTATCGTATGCATACTTCTCGCCGTTCTCCTCGTGCTCGAAAGTAAGCACAGAACCGGTGATGAGAGGCTGACCGAACTTGTTACCGAAGTCTGATGCACCGTTGGAAGCCTTGATCAGAATCTGCTCAGGAGTCTGATAGAGCCACTTACGTACTGGCATGATATCTTCCCAGTCGCGCTCAACATCGCTCTTGCCGTTGTCATCCTTCAGGCGAGGATAAGCAGTCATGTAGCAGGCGGTACCTGCGATAGGCCATGAACCAACACCACCACCCATACGGTCGCGGATTTCACCACCCGTACCGGTAGCAGCACCATTGAAAGGCTCTACGGTAGTAGGGAAGTTGTGAGTCTCAGCCTTCAGAGAGATAACACTCTCGATATCCTTCACCTGGAAGAAATCGCTGGTAGTCTGATCGGCTGGAGCAAACTGCTCGATAACAGGACCCTGTGAGAAAGCCACATTATCCTTATAGGCAGAGAGAATCTTGTTAGGATTCTCGTTGGTGGTCTTCTTGATCATGCTGAAGAGAGAAGACTCCATCTCCTTACCGTCGATGATAAACTGGCCGCCGAAAATCTTGTGGCGGCAGTGCTCTGAGTTGATCTGTGCGAAACCGAAGATTTCGCTGTCGGTGAGAGGACGTCCGTTCTCTTTCTCCAGCTTGTGGAGATAAGCCATTTCGTCCTCGCTGAGGGCAAGACCCTCTTCCTCGTTATACTTCTCGAGGTCGTCGACGTACTTGATAGGTTCTGGCTGGTGGTTCACGGTGAACACATCCTGTCCGATACCGTTGTACATACGCTGGAGCATAGGGTCGTGCTCAGCGTCTTCGCTATCTACAGGGAAGTACTCCTCGATACGCGAAATGCCGTTAAGACTCATGTTCTGAGTAATCTCAACGGCATTCGTACTCCAAGGAGTAATCATTTCACGGCGTGGGCCGACATAGAAGCCCTGCAACTGCTGGGCGTCCTCTAAAGTCGCGTCACCATAAAGCCAACAAAGTTCATTGATTTCGTCCTGAGATGGTTTGTGGTCAATCTCGGTCGCAATCACACTCTTAGATGGAGTTCTAAAAAAAAGAATCATACTTGCTTTCTTTTATATTATTAATGTATTTATTTCTTTTCGAGTGCAAAGATAGTGCAATTTCAAGACACTACAAAATAAAACACTGTTTTTTATGTTTTTTTTGTTGAGATTTGAGCTATTCTTACCTTGGGAGGCTACATTTGACGGTTTAGCTATCAGAAAAGTGCTTTCTGTTGCCTTTTTTGGTTAAAAAGGTGATAAATAAAGATTTAGAGGTTAAAAATGTCTAAATGCATTTGACAAATGTTGTTTATTCAAGTCTTATCTGTAACTTTGCAGCAGAAAGAAGTGAATCAGCTTCTGTATGCCCTAAAATGCAGGTACTTCCGGATTGCAGATAAAAGCCGGGAGAACTCTAATATAAAAATAGGTAGAAAGCGACGTTAAGATATACTATAATCAATAATAACAAGAAAATTTAAATTAGTAAGAATATGAAACAGACAAAGTTAATGGTAATGGCAATGATGGCAGTAGCTCTGATGGCTACAAGCTGTGCTAGTAAGAAGGATCTTCAGAATTGCCAGAATGAGAATAAGGAATTGTCAAGCAACTATCAGGCTACCAAGGAAAAACTGGCAGCTACAGAGGCTAGTCTGGCAGCAGCCCAGGAGCAGCTTGCTACTGCAAAGAGCGATTACGCTAAGTTGCAGAGTTCACTTGACAAGAGTTTGAACAATGCAAGCCAGAACAACGTGAGCATTGAGAAACTCGTTGACCAGATCAACGAGAGTAACCAGTATATCCGCCACCTGGTTGAGGTAAAGAGCAAGAGCGATTCGCTCAACATGGTTCTTACCAACAACCTGACCCGCTCTTTGAGCAAGGAAGAGATGAAGGAGGTTGATGTTCAGGTTCTGAAGGGTGTGGTTTACATTTCTCTGGCTGACAATATGCTCTATCAGAGTGGTAGCTATGAGGTGAACAGCCGTGCTCAGGAAACATTGAGCAAGATTGCTAAGATCATCACAGACTATAAGGATTACGATGTGCTCGTAGAGGGTAATACCGATAACGTACCAGTAAGCACGACAAGTGCCAAGATGAAGAATATCCGCAACAACTGGGACCTCTCTGCTCTCCGTGCAGCTTCTGTTGTTCAGTACTTGCAGGATCACTTCGGTGTAAATCCTAAGCGCCTTACTGCTGGTGGCCGTGGTGAGTACAACCCTGTAACAACTAACGATACAGAAGTAGGCAAGCAGCGCAACCGCCGCACTCAGATTATTATCACTCCTAAGCTCGACCAGTTTATGGATCTGATTGATAAGGCTCCAGAGGAGAAGTAAAAAGGCTATTTAAAGGTAAAAAGGTAAAAGGGTAAAAAGGTAAATAAGTAGAGGCATCAATGAGTTTTCGGGCTCATTGGTGCCTTTTTAGGTATAAATATACAGATTTTATGATTTAAGTACGTAAAAAAGTACTTTTTGTTATCATTTTGCTAGAATTATTCTTAATTTCCTTTCTTTTCCTAATTATTTTTATTAATTTTGCAGGCAAAATATCAAGGGTACACTTGGCTGCCCTGATCATTGTACATTGTAAATTATTAATTATACATTATATTGTGTTATGGAAAAGATTAAGATGACAACTCCATTGGTAGAGATGGACGGTGATGAGATGACAAGAATTCTCTGGAAGATGATTAAGGACGAACTGATTCTTCCTTTCGTTGATTTGAAGTCTGAGTATTATGATCTCGGTCTGCCTTATCGCGACCAAACCAACGACCAGGTAACCATCGACTCTGCCGAGGCGGCTAAGAAATATGGTGTGGCTGTGAAGTGTGCTACTATCACTCCTAATGCACAACGTATGGACGAGTATAAACTCCACAAAATGTGGAAGAGCCCTAATGGAACTATCCGTAGCATCATGGACGGTACCGTATTCCGTGCTCCTATCACCATCCCGAGCATCCACCCTTGTGTAAAGAACTGGGAGAAGCCTATCACTATCGCCCGTCATGCTTACGGCGATGTATACAAGAGCGTGGAACTTCGTGCTGATGAGCCAGGTACAGCCAAACTCGTGTTCGAGGGTAAGAGCGGCAAGAAGCAGGAGATTGAGATTCATTCTTTCGATGGTGCCGGCGTTATCCAGGGCATGCATAATACTGATAAGAGTATCCGCAGCTTTGCTCACAGCTGCTTCAAGTTTGCCATTGATACCAAGCAGGATCTCTGGTTTGCTACCAAGGATACTATCTCTAAGACTTATGATGCCCAGTTCCGCAAGATCTTTGAGGAAGTATATGAGAGCGACTATAAAGAGAAGTTTGCAGAACTCGGTATCGAGTATTTCTATACATTGATTGATGATGCAGTGGCTCGTGTTATCCGCAGCAAGGGCGGCTTTATCTGGGCTTGCAAAAACTATGACGGTGATGTGATGAGTGATATGCTCAGTACAGCTTTCGGTTCTCTGGCGATGATGACTTCCGTATTGGTTTCTCCTGACGGCAAGTATGAGTATGAGGCAGCCCACGGTACCGTGACCCGTCACTACTATCGCTACCTGAAGGGTGAAGATACATCTACCAACCCAATGGCTACCATCTTTGCATGGAGCGGTGCGTTGAGAAAGCGTGGCGAACTGGATGGCATCAAGGAACTTCAGAACTTTGGCGACCAGCTGGAGGCTGCATGTTTCGATACATTGAACGACGGTATCGCTACCAAGGATCTCGTAAACCTGATGGAAGGTGTTGAGGCTAAGGCTGTAAACTCTGCCGGCTTTATCGCTGCCATCCGCGAACGTCTGGAAAAGCGATTGGCATAAAAACAATAAGACCTGGGGTGATTAACCTCAGGTCTTATTGTTTTAGTTATTTTTAGTTTAAATCTTGATTCTTTTTCTTGCGTTTACGCAAAGCGTCTGAATAAACCTTAAACAAATCAATGTTCAGCAACTGACAGATATGGTAAAGCATACCCGTATCTATAGTGGCTCTGCCGTATACCTTATATATATTAGTACGATGGCAGCCTAGTTTTTCAGCAAGCCATACTGTGGTCTTGCCTTGCTTGTTTAATTCCTCTTTGATGATTTCACCGATTGAGGGAATTGCATTTACTTTATCTTTCATACTCTTTCAGTTGTGTTATATGCTCACTTATAGTTATATCGGGTGCAAAAGTAGCATTTCTGTTTCTAACTAGCAAAGAAACATGTAGCGAATTTGGAACACTAAGTTAAAATGTGTAACAAAATCCCCGTTTTTTTATATTTTTTTTCTCTAAAGAACTAAATGTCATGAAATTGTAACTAAATGTAACGCTTATTACGAAAGAAAAATCGTAATTTTGCAGCGGTATTTTAAATAACATGAAATATGGAAGAGAATATGAAAAGAATACTTGTTGTTGATGATGAGCAAGACTTGTGTGAGATTCTGAAATTCAATCTCGAAACAGAAGGATATGAGGTAGAGACTGCCAATTCTGCAGAAGAGGCTTTGGAGATGAACATCGCTTCGTTCGACCTGCTGCTACTGGACGTCATGATGGGAGGAATGAGCGGTTTCCAGCTGGCTAAGCAGTTGAAGGGCAATCCGATGACAGCCAATGTTCCGATTATCTTCCTTACAGCCCGAGATACGGAAAACGATACGGTGACAGGATTCAATATTGGTGCCGATGATTATATCTCGAAACCTTTCTCTATACGAGAGGTGATGGTCAGAGTGCGTGCCGTCTTGCGCCGTACCGCTGAACAGGCTGGCGATGCTGATGAACCGAAGACCATCAACTATCAGGGACTGCAGTTGAATCTGGACAAGAAGACGGTGAGCATTGATGGTGAGGCTATCCCTTTCACCAAGACCGAGTTCGAACTTCTGCGTCTTTTCCTCGAAGAGCGCGGCAAGGTGTTCTCCCGTCAGGAACTTATCGACCGGGTATGGCCTAAGGATGTGATGGTACTCGACCGCACGGTGGATGTCAACATTACCCGTATGAGAAAGAAGATTGGTAAGTTTGCCAAGTGCATCGTTACCCGTCTGGGATTCGGTTATTATTTTGATGCGTAATTAAAATGTTTAAGTTAAATAGTGTAGGTAGAAAGTTGTACTTCAGTGTACTGGCGGTGTTCCTTGTGTTTGCCGTCAGTTTTATCGTGTTCCAGCAGGCACGTGAGAAGCAGTATAAAATAGGTACGCTTACTATCAAGCTGGAAAATTATAATGAACTGCTGGCAGAAGATCTGGCGCTCTCTCCTGGTGAAGGAATTATTCTGCAGGATAGCATCCACAATAGGGATGTGACTGTGGCTCATGAGAAGTTGCAGGCTTTTGTACGCGAACATGAAAGCAAGGATCTTCGTGTTACGCTGGTGCGCCCGAACGGTAAGGTGATTTATGACAACATGAGTTCCGACTATGATCATTTTGCCAACCATGCCAAGCGTGAGGAAATAGCAGAGGCCTTGAAAAACAGGATAGGCTCAAGCGTGGAGCGACAGTCTAAAACCCTGAAGCATGATTATTTCTATGTGGCTTCTTATTTTCCGGAAAGCAAGCTCATCATCCGTACGGCACTACCTTATAATAATGATTTGGCAAAATCGCTGCAGGCTGACCAGCATTTCATCTGGTTTGCCATTGTAGCCGTCATTCTGCTTACCATCGTGCTCTACCGTTTTACGAACCGTCTGGCTAAGAATGTTTCCAAACTGAGCATTTTTGCTTATAAGGCAGACCATAACGAGAGTCTGGAGGTGGAAGATCTCGCCAAGTTCCCTAACGATGAGTTGGGCGAGATTGCTGAGCGCATCATCAAGATGTATAAGCGCATACAGACCACCCGACGTGAACAGGATGTACTGAAGCGTCAGCTTACCCAGAATATCGCTCACGAATTGAAGACTCCTGTGGCAAGTATCCAGGGTTATCTGGAAACGATACTCGACAATCCGCATATCAACGAAGAGATGAAGTCGCAGTTTCTGCAGCGCTGTTATGCCCAAAGCGAGCGTCTCACCTCTCTGCTCCGCGACATCTCTACCCTGAACCGGTTGGATGACGGTTCGGATATGATAGATTTCGAGGCGGTAGACATTACGCAGATGGTGAGTGAAATAGCCCGTGAGACGGCGCTGGAAAGAGAGTCGCACAAGATGACTTTCGAGAATCTTCTTCCCGACCAGCATATTATTGTGAAGGGTAACCGCAGTCTGCTCTATAGTGTGTTCCGCAATCTTACCGACAATGCCATAGCTTATGCCGGCGAAGGACGTAAGATAACGTTGAGTGCCAAGGAGCAGGGCAATAAGTGGCATTTCATCTTCTGTGATAATGGTCAGGGAGTTCCTGCCGAGCATCTCCCCCGTCTTTTCGAGCGTTTCTATCGGGTAGATAAGGGACGCAGCCGCAAGATGGGTGGCACCGGTTTGGGTCTTGCTATCGTCAAGAATGCCGTTCTCCTGCATGGCGGAACCATCCGGGTGAGCAATCAGCTGGAAGGCGGCTTGAAGTTTGAATTTACGCTTAAGAAATAAAAATGTTTTTTGAATAAAATATCTAAGCGGAAAATATAAATAATCAAGTGGCTGATAAAGGTACTTCAATAGTAAATATAGGTAAAGAAAGGCAAGACTTCTGAGAAACTTCTGAATGGGGTTTTACAGAAGCCTTGCCTTTTTTGTATTTTAGAACATTTTTGTTTTCTTTTCGTAAACTTTGCTTAAATCTATTATTTCTGACTTTTTTCTATTAAAAGTGTATACAATATTTCTAAATGTTGATGAAAATCAAGAAAAACTAACTTTTTTCTATAAAAATATCGATAGAATTTGCATTAATTCAATATTTTTTCTTATCTTTGCACCCGTAAAGTAATGAGAGATATTTAAAAAGTGTAAGAAGAGAAAAAATAATTATATAAAGTTATAAGAGTTGTTTAATTTTTAAGAGAGGATTTTATGGAAAAAAGATTGCTTTTCTTGTTAGTCAATCTCTTCCTTTTATGTGGGGGGGCATTGGCTCAAACGAAAGTAACAGGTACCGTAGTTTCTCAGGAAGATGGTGAACCTGTCATCGGTGCATCTGTCGTAGTCGCCGGAGCGGCACGTACAGGTACCGTCACCGATATTGACGGTCACTTCTCTTTGGAGGTACCTGCTGGTAAGAAACTTGTAGTTAGCTACATCGGTATGCAGAGCCAGACCTTGACTCCAGCCGCCAAGATGACTATCCGCCTGAAGGCAGATAGCAAGAGTTTGGGCGAGGTGGTTGTAACGGGTATGCAGAAGATGGATAAGCGTTTGTTTACTGGTGCTACTACAAAAATTTCTGGCGACAAGACAAAGTTGGATGGTGTCGCAGACATCAGTCGTGCCTTGGAAGGTAAAGCGGCCGGTGTGTCTGTGCAGAACGTCTCAGGTACTTTCGGTACAGCTCCAAAGATTCGTGTGCGTGGCGCTACTTCTATTTATGGTAGCTCAAAACCTCTTTGGGTGGTAGATGGTGTTATCATGGAGGACGTAACTGAGGTTGATGCTGATGATTTGTCTTCTGGTAACGCTGAGACCCTTATATCTTCAGCCATAGCAGGTCTGAATGCTGATGATATTGAAAGTTTCCAGATTTTGAAGGATGGTTCTGCTACCTCTATTTATGGTGCACGTGCCATGGCTGGTGTCATCGTTGTTACAACCAAGAAAGGTAAAGCTGGTACAAACCGTATCAACTATACTGGTGAATTCACCATGCGTTTGAAGCCAAGCTACCGCAATTTCAATATCATGAATTCTCAGGATCAGATGGGTGTATATCGTGAGATGTACAACGATGGTTATTTCTCTTTTGAAAAGAGTTATCGTGCTTCTAACAGTGGTGTCTTTGGCAAGATGTATCACCTGATGAATACATATGATTCGAAGACGGGAACTTTTGGATTGCCTAATACTGAAGAGGCGATGAATAGCTATCTCCAGAAGGCTGAATACCAAAATACCGACTGGTTTGACTTACTCTTCAGTAATAGTATCTCCCAGAATCATTCCGTCAGCATGTCTACTGGTACCGATAAGGCTCAGTATTATACATCTTTCAGTGTGATGAACGATCCAGGATGGTCTAAGCAGAGCAAGGTACAGCGTTATACAGCCAATGTAAATGCTCTTTACAATATTTCGAAGAAATTGTCTTTCAATGCCATAGCTAATGCTTCCTATCGTAAGCAGCGTGCTCCTGGTACTACTTCACAGTCTGTAAATACTGTGACAGGTGAGGTGTCTCGTGATTTTGATATCAACCCATATTCTTATGCGTTGAACACTTCTCGTACCATGGATCCTAATGAACTCTATGTGCGTAACTACGCTCCGTTCAATATTTTCCGTGAATTGGAAAACAACTATTTGAGTTTGGATGTGGTTGACATGAAATTCCAGGGCGAATTGAAATATAAGCCAATCTCTAAAGTAGAACTCGCAGTATTGGGCGCTTACAAGTATTCTACAACGACCAATGCCGCTACCATTACAGACCAGAGTAATCAGGCTTGGGCCTATCGTGCGATGGATGATGCTACGATGCGTGATGCAAACCCATGGCTGTATACCGATCCAGACAAGGCAAACTCTTTGCCATTCTCTGTATTGGAAAAGGGTGGTTTTTATCGTGAGACCAAATATAAGATGAATAGCTGGGACTTCCGTGCCACAGCTAGCTATAATGATGTATACAACAAAGACCATATCGTGAACTTATTCGGTGGTTTGGAAATCAATTCACTCGACCGTAGCCGTTCTTATTTTAATGGCGTTGGTATGCAGTATGATATGGGTTATCTCCCTGCTTTCAACTATAACTTCTTCAAGCAGTTGGAGGAGGAGAATGGTCAATATTATAGTTTGGATAATTCATATCAGCGTGAGGCTTCTTTCTTTGGTACTGCCACCTATTCTTATAAGGGTCGCTACACAATTAATGGTACCATTCGTTATGAGGGTTCCAATAAGTTGGGTAAGAGTCGCTCAGCTCGTTGGTTGCCTACTTGGAACGTGTCTGGAGCATGGAATGCTCATGAGGAGAGTTGGTTTACTAAGTTAAATCCTGTTCTTTCTCATCTTACATTAAAAGCATCATATTCATTGACAGCTGATCGAGGTCCTGCTTCCGTTTCTAACTCGTTGGTAGTGATACAGAGTTACAACCCTTGGCGTCCGTTTGCCGGTGACAAGGAGACTGGACTTGAGATTTATCGCTTGGGTAATGATGATTTGACCTATGAAAAGAAGCATGAGTTGAACCTCGGTTTGGATATGGGCTTTTTGAATAACCGCATTAATGTGACTTTCGATTGGTATCGCCGCAACAATTATGATTTGATTGGTCCTAAGCGTACCATGGGTATTGGTGGTGAGATTTATAAATATGCCAATGTGGCAAGTATGCGTTCACATGGTGAGGAGTTGACTATTTCCACTCGCAACATTGAAACCAAGGATTTTAAATGGAGTACCGACTTCATTTTCTCTCACTCAAAGAATACTGTAACCGACTTGGATTCACGTGCTAACATCATGCAGATGATTACAGGTACCGGTTTCACAATGAATGGCTATCCTGTTCGCTCTTTGTTCTCTATTGATTTCAAGGGATTGAACAAAAAAGGTCTGCCTATCGTTGTGAATCAGAATGGCGAGGAGACAAGCTATGGTGGCGATCTCTACTTCCAGTCAACTACAACAGATTACTTGAAGTATGAAGGTCCAACAGACCCAACCATTAACGGCAGTTTCGGAAACACCTTCTCTTATAAGGGTTTAAAACTGAATGTGTTCATTACATACGCTGCAGGAAATAAAGTACGTCTTGATCCTGCTTTCAGTTCTTCATACTCAGACATGACTGCCATGCCAAAGGAATTTATAAATCGTTGGACTCAAGCCGGTGATGAAGCTTATACGGATGTACCAGTCATAGCAGACCAGCGCATGAAGCAGAATGACAATTATATTGGTTATCTTTATAATGCATATAACTATTCTACGGCTCGCGTAGCTAAGGGTGATTTCATTCGCATGAAGGAGATTTCTTTGGCTTATGATTTCCCAGGCAAGTGGATTCAGGCCCTTCGCTTGAACAGCGTAAATTTGAAACTTCAGGCTACTAACTTGTTCTTGATTTATTCAGACAAGAAGTTGCACGGACAGGATCCTGAGTTTTTCAACACTGGTGGTGTGGCAACCCCAATGCCACGTCAGTTTACATTGACATTAAGAGTAGGACTTTAAAGAAAGAGAGATAATTATGAAAAAGAATAAATTATATATAGCATCGGTGGCTTTTGCGGCATTGTCATTGGTCACATCATGCGACAGCTTCCTGGACAAGTTGCCAGATGATCGTGCCGAGGTAAATACCGAGGAAAAGGTGACCTCTCTGCTTGTGTCTGCTTACCCAACTGCAAGCAGCAATCTGATATTGGAATGGAGCTCAGATAATTATGCAGACAATGGAAAGCAGTATAGTACCAATCAGGATATAGAGCAGGTTTATCGTTTTCAGCCAATTACAGCTCAAACCAATGATTCCCCAAAGAGTTTGTGGAATGGTTATTATTCTGCAATTGCAGCAGCCAACCAGGCTTTGGCTTCCATCGATGAGATGGGTAATCCAGCATCGCTAAAGGCGCAGAGAGCTGAGGCTTTGCTCTGTCGTGCCTATAGCATGTATCGTCTTGCTACAACTTTCTGTATGACTTATAATCCAGATAATGCAGAGAAGTGCATGGGACTTCCTTATCCAACAAAGCCTGAGACAACTGTAAGCCCTGATTATAAGCGTGGTACACTGAAGCAACTTTATGAGCAGATTGATGCAGATATTGAGGCTGCCTTGCCTGATGTGAGCGATGATATCTATACCCAGCCTAAGTATCATTTCAATCAGAAGGCTGCGTATGCTTTTGCTGCTCGTTTCAACCTGTACTATATGAACTATGACAAAGTGATAAAATATGCTGACAAGGTGCTTGGAGCAAATCCAGCCTCTTTGTTGCGCAACTATGTGCCTTTTATGTCTTTGTCTAATTCAGATGATATGGAGAATCGGTATATTTCTTCATCAGAGAACGCCAATCTCTTGTTGATGACAGCAGGTAGTAAAATCGGTAGAAATGTCAGTGGTAATGAAGCGCGTTTTTGTCATAATCAAAATGTTGGTCAGTATGAAACAATTTGGGCTAAGATGCCATGGGGAAGTGGATCCAGAAACAATACTCTCTACCAGTCAAACTTGTTGTTTGGCAATAACCGTATTCTTATCTTCCCAAAGATGTTTGAACATTTTGAGTTTACCGACAAGATAAACCAAACTGGATATATTCATGTTGTAGATGCTGTGTTCACTACTGATGAAACCCTTCTTTGTCGTGCTGAGGCTTATGCCATGAAGAAGGAGTATGATAATGCGGTGAAAGATATCAATACTTGGATTGTGTCGCATACTATGACTGCGAATGGTACGGCAAAACGCCCAACAATGACAGTTGAAAGTATCAAGACTTTTATCGAAAGCTTGCCGTATGCACCTGTTACACCAAAATCCAATTTGGAGCATAGCATTCGTAAGACATTCCATCCACAGGGATTCACGGTTGAGGCTGGTACCCAAGAGGATATTTTGCAATTCATCTTACAGATGCGTCGACTGGAGACCCTGTATCAAGGTCTTCGTTTCCTTGACATCAAGCGCTATGGCATTGAGTTCAGCCATGATGTTGACGAAGAGTCTCCTATTGTATTCAAGGCTGGTGACTTGCGAGGTGCGATTCAATTGCCAGATGATGTAATTGAGGCAGGATTACCTGCAAATCCAAGAGAAGAGTCTAACAAATAAAAAATGAGTAAACTATGAAATATATAAAATTATTCATACTGATAGCGTCAGTCTCTCTGTTTGCTGCCTGCTCAGACGATAGTCTTGATTCTAAGAGTATTTTCGATACGCAGAATAAGGAAGAGCAGAATGACTTTGACAAGTGGCTCAAGACCAACTATGTGGATACCTATAATATCCGCTTTAACTATCGATATAGTGACAAGGAGACGAACAACAATTATAATCTTGCACCTGCCGATTTTAATAAGTCTAAGGCATTGGCTATTATGGTCAAGCATATTTGGCTGGATGCTTATAAGGAAGTGATGGGCGATCAGTTTATGAAGACCTATTCTCCTCGTGTGATGCAGTTGGTTGGCTCAGCAGCTTATGATTCTCAGTCTTCTATTGTGATGGGTACTGCTGAGGGTGGCTTGAAAGTAACTTTGTATAATGTAAATATTATCGATGTTGATAATCCAGTCATAGATTCAGAAAATCCTTTCGTTGACAAGAAAAAAGGTACATACGATCTGAATTACTGGTTCTTCCATACAATGAATCATGAGTTCTGTCATATTCTGACTCAGAAAAAGAATTATTCTACTGAGTTCCAGACAGTTTCTGCCGGCAAGTATCAGACTTCAGGTTGGGTGAATGTAAAGGATGAAGAAGCTCCATCCATGGGATTTGTATCCGGTTATGCCAGCGGTGAGTATAATGAGGACTTTGCTGAGATTTTTGCACAATATGTAACTCATTCAGAAGCAGCATGGCAAAAAATACTGCGTGCAGGTATTGTATACGAAACAGATGAAAATGGCGAGTATGTGCTTGATGCTAACGGCAATCCTATAGTGAAGGATGCAAGTGGCTATAAAGCTATTATTCAGAAATTTAACATTCTCAAGGAATATTTTGCCAACACTTGGGGCATGGATATTACCAAGCTTCGTGAAGTTATCTTGCGTCGTACGGCAGAAGTAAAGGAAATGGATTTAAAAACATTAAAGTAAGACGGATATGAAAAAAATATATAACATATTATTTACGCTGATTGCGGTCTTGGCTTTCACATCTTGTTCTAACGACATAGATGAAGTGTTCGACAAACCTTCTGCAGAGCGAGTGAATGATGCAATAGCAGAGTATAAGGCGGTTCTTACTTCTGCAGAGAATGGATGGCTGATGAAATATTATCCTAAGGCTAATACCAAGTATGGTGGATATAATCTGTTGTTGAAGTTTGGAACAGATGGAAATGTTACTGCCATGAGCGATGCTTTGGGTGCAGACACGAAAGCCACATCACATTATAAATTGGAGCAGAGTGCTAGTATCGTTCTGTCTTTTGATGAGTACAATAAGGTGATTCATTTCTTCTCCGATCCAGCTAACCCTGATGGTATTGGTGATAATGGTAAGGGTATGGAAGGTGACTTGGAGTTCCGGGTGCTTACCGCCACTGCTGATTCTGTAGTCATGCTTGGCAAGAAGCGTGGTACAAAAATAGTGATGACTCCTATGGCGAAGGATGCCGATTGGACTGAGACCATTAATCAGATAGATGATTTGGAGAAGGAGATGCAGTTTCCTAAATATACTTGCGAGGTAAATGATGTCAAGTATGTAGCTACATCAAGCTATCGTACCATTACTTTCACTAGTTCTAATGCCGAGGAAGGCTCTACAACGGAACCTTATATTGTTACAGACAAGGGCATTGAATTTTATGAGCCAATAACTCTTAATGGCGTTACTATCAAAGGCTTCAACTATAAAGGGGGCGATAACTATGAGTTTGAATCCACAGATGCCGCTGTAAAGATGTTGGGCGTTGTTCCTCCTATCAGTGAGCAGGTTATCAGTGGAGACTGGTTCTTCTCTGTAGCTAATATGGGTAGCTATACTCAGGCGTATTGGAATGCTGGTAACGAGGAGGTTTCTAAGCATTATTCTCCTTGCCATTTTGCTGCTTTTACCACTTCTGCGTTTGATGGCTATGCAGGACATTGGGGAATCTTTTTCAATGTGGCAGGCTATGCTTCGTTCATAGACATTACTCCTACTATCGTTGACGATAATCATATCTCATTTGCTTGTCCTGGCAAGTTTGGTGCGAATGGTCAGTATTTCTATAGTTGGGGTCAGAGGTATATGATTTATGCACTGACTGGTGATGAGGGAACTCATGCTGCCAACGTGGCCAAGACTTATAAAGTCGAGTTGATAAAGGGTACAACGAAACAGCCTTCTTCTATAAAGTTGACTGATGAGAGTAATCCAAATAACTGGTTTGTCTTGACAACTAGTATGCCAGAATCTCTTTTTTAGAGTTCATCCATCATGAAATAAAATTATATACATAATGTTTTATAGAGTTCTTTGTGAAAAGAATACATAAAATCTCTCGTCAGGGGGCGTGCTCATTTAAGCACGCCCCTTATTTATCGTTGATTATAAGTCATTCAGCATGAAATCATAGATGCTCATGAAGAGTATACCATTTGCATCACGGTTGCTGATGAGGCTTTCGCCCACAATGACGATTCGCTCGAAACCATCATCTATGCGGCGCAATGAGTTGATTTCTTGCTCTATCTTGTCTTGCGATGGCAGGCTGAGGGCCGACTGGATATAGCATCGGCGACTGCCCTTGTTGCACACGAAGTCTACCTCTAGTTGTTTGCGATAACTAGTGCCGTTTTCGTCTTTCCCATTCACTGTTACCACGCCTACATCCACATTGAATCCCTGTCTTCTCAGCTCGCAATATATCGCATTCTCCATGAGATGGGTCTTCTCTATTTGGCGAAAATTGATGAGTGCATTGCGCAGTCCTAAGTCGGTGAAGTAATACTTCATAGGAGTACCGATATATTTTCTTCCCTTCACGTCGTATCTCTTGGCTTCCTCTATAAGAAAGGCATCTGAGCAATAATCGATGTATGTTTTCAGAGTGGTAGAGCCAATGGATATATTTTTGTTGGTCTTGAATGTATTCGATAGTTTTTGAGGATTTACCAGTCCTCCTATGCCAGATGATAACATACAGAGAAGTTCTTCTAGCTCAGCATTGTTCTTGATGCGATTTCTGTTAAGAATGTCAATCAAGTAAGTTTCTTGCCAAAGGTCTTTAAGTACCCTAATCTTATCTTCATCTGTAGGTTGTAGGATGACAGGTGGCAGTCCGCCATATTGTAGATATTCTACCCAACCGCTCTCTTGGCTGCCTTGGTAGACAGACATGAATTCGGAGAAACTGAGTGGTGAAATATGAATCTGGTAGCCTCGACCTCTGAACTCGGTAATGATGTCCTTTGACAAGAACTTGGCGTTGCTGCCTGTAACATATACGTCAGCATTGGGGATATGGAGCAATCCATTCAGAACATCCTCAAAATCTTTCAGCATCTGCACCTCGTCCAAAAGGATATAGTACATCCTACCGTCCTTGATGAGGCTCTTTACATACTGGTAGAACTTATCAGGGTCGCGATATACCTTATTACCAAAGTCATCAAAAGCCATTTCTATGATGTGCTCTTTGTCTACACCATCTAGTTTGAGTTGTCTCTTGAATAAGTTGAATAGCAGGAAAGACTTTCCGCATCTTCTAATACCGGTGATGATTTTTACCAGTCCATTGTGTCTGCTATTGAGCAGTTGCTGTATGTATCTTTTGCGTTCGATGATCATAATCTATCTAAATATATTGATTTAATTTTACGTTAGATTTTTGCGTAAATACGCATTTTTCTGCTGCAAAGATACGCTTTTTTGATGAATTTACAAAAGATTTTTGCGTAAATACGCATTTTTCTGCTGTAAAAAGTGTTTTTATAATCTGTTCTTGTTCCTTTACCCTTATTTCTAATAATTGCCAGAGATTTTTATCAGTATGTAGCGTTTATTGTCTAGTTATGGAAGAATATTTTGCCGAGGAATAAGTTGGCTGTTAACCGGAAATAGTGTACTGGCGAATGAAGAACAGCTGACTAGCCATACACTCGCTAGTTGGCTGTTCTACTGCAACAGTCAGCGTAAATGCCTGTAAAAGTGTTGTAAGTAAGGGATAAGGAAATACTCTTCACTCTTCACCTTTCCTTCGGAAACCCCAGTGTTTATGGGCGTTTCGAGGGGTGAAGAGTTCTTGGACACTCTTCACCACTCTTCACCTTAGCTGGTTCGGCGGAGGATGTGTCATAAGTTTATGATTCACCCTCTTCTTGTTGTTGGAAGAGTTATAATATGTTGTTGGAAGAGCTAGGATATGTTGTTGGAAGAGTAAGAATATGTTGTTGAAAGAGATAGGATATGTTGTTGAGACAGTCTGTATCTTCGGTCGCACAACAGCTGTTGTGCGCTTGCATAACAGCTGATATGCGCATGCACAACAGGTGATGTGCATGCGATGGTCAACTGTTATGCGCCAACATCCAGACTTATGACACACCCTCCTCAGGGATGCCTAGCGGTCTTGCGCTGCAATTTACGCCTGTTGGTCTTTGGAATCGGTGAAGAGTGGTGAAGAGTGGGTGAAGAGTCGCAGCAAACTCTTCACCCCTCGGAATGCCGATAAACACAGGGGTTTCCGAAGGAAAGGTGAAGAGTGAAGAGTAAAAGCGTGTTCGCTTGCAGATAAAAAATGGGGCGCAAGCTGTTTCCAGAAAAGGAATCGCTTGCGCCCCTGATATTATTGCTTATGAGTAAATGAGCACCCTGAGATTAGAACTTGTAGATAGCACCAAATGAAATGTTGCTCGCATCTACGTTAAGTCCGAATGTTGATGAGTTTTTACCATGGTCAGGAGAATAACCTTTGTAACCGAGGAAACCTACCTTTGTGATGAAGTTTACGTGGTCTGAAAGCTTAACAGCCAAACCTGGCTTGATGCCTACCTCGTAATAATCGCCACCGCCCTTGCTGACGCTGCCGTAACCGATTGTACCCTCAACGAAGAGGTTAACCAACTTGGTTTCTACGGCTGTGTAACGTACGTAAGGAGCTACTCTAAATGTTGTAGATTCACCTACAGGAGAAAGCTTGCAAACTTCGCCCTTCTTGATACCAATCTCGAGACCAGCCTCCCATTTGTTGTTGAACAGGCATCAAGGTGTAAGCTGTCTTGCTGTCACCATCACCGATTTTGTTGCTGGAAATACCAGCTGTACCACCGATGTAAACCTGTGCGCTAGCGCAAACTGAAACGAGAGCCATAGCAAGGCTCAACATAATCTTCTTCATAATCAATCTTTTCTTTTAATTATTACTTTCTTTTATCACTCTAATCAGGTAGCTTTTCAGCCCCTTTATTTATGATAGCAAAGCACATCCCAGACATGCCCTGCACTCTCTAATTCGGCGCAAAGATATAGGAAATAACTTGAAACTCAAAACTATTTCTCAGTTTTTCTTGCAAAACAAGCCGTATTGTTGATGTAAATCAAGAAAAGTAGGCATGCAGAATGTATCTAAAGCTATTTCTGCTGCAAAGCTACGATTTTTTAGTGAAACCGCCAAATAATATGAGGGAATATTTGGGCAAACCAACTTTTTTCTCTATCTTTGCATGAACAAACAGTTTGAATCTTTTTTTATTAATATCATAAATGAATCAATTTACAAAGCTGATAGCAGCCCAGCTCAATCTGAAGGAGCAGGCTGTAGAAAATACTCTGGCGCTGCTCGAAGAGGGCTGCACCATTCCGTTTATCTCGCGATACCGCAAGGAGAAAACCGGTAATATGGACGAGGTAAACATTGAAGCCATCGCACAGGCTAACGAGAAACTCTCTGAGATGGCGAAGAGAAAAGAGACTATCCTCAAAACCATCGAGGAACAGGGAAAACTCTCGGATGAACTGAAAAAACGCATCGAACAGTGCTGGGATGCCACCGAACTGGAAGACATCTATCTTCCTTATAAGCCTAAGCGCCGCACCCGTGCACAGATAGCACGTGAGGCAGGCTTGGAGCCTCTGGCACAGCTGCTCCTCTTCCAGCGTGAACGCAATCCGGAACAGACTGCCAGAAAGTTTGTGGGCGATAAGGTGAAGGATGTGGAGGCTGCACTTCAGGGAGCCAAGGACATCATCGCCGAAACCGTAAGCGAAAATGAGCAGAGTCGCAATCAGATTCGCGGCGAGTTCAGACGCGGTGCCATCATCACTTCTAAGGTGGTTGCCAAGAAGAAGGATGAGGAAGAGGCGCAGCGCTTCTCCGACTATTTCGATTTCTCAGAACCATTGAAGAAATGTTCTTCGCACCGACTGCTGGCTATGCGTAGAGGCGAGGCGGCAGGATTCTTGCGTGTCAGCATCTCGGCTGATGATGAGCAGTGTCAGGATAAACTGAAGCGCCACTATGTACATGGTTTCGGTGAGTGCCAGACGCTGGTGGGTGAAGCGGTGGATGATGCCTTTAAGCGACTGCTGAAGCCTAGCATTGAAACCGAATTTGCTGCGCTCAGTAAGCAGAAGGCGGATGAGGAGGCTATTGTGGTCTTCGCCGAAAACCTGCGCCAGCTTCTGTTGGCGGCTCCTCTCGGACAGAAACGCGTGATGGCGGTTGACCCAGGTTTTGCCAATGGTTGCAAGACTTGCTGTCTTGATGCGCAGGGCAATCTGATTCATCATGAAATTGTTTATCCTCATCCTCCCCGCAACAGGAAGAGCGAGGCTACGGCTGCCATCCAGCGCATGGTAAAGATGTATCAGGTGGAGGCAATGGCTGTAGGTAACGGTACGGCAAGCCGCGAAACCAGCGACTGGCTGCATAGCATCGATTTCGTTCATCCGGTAGATATCTATGTGGTGAGCGAGGATGGCGCTTCTATCTATTCGGCTTCGAAGATTGCAAGAGATGAGTTCCCGGATGAGGATGTTACCGTGCGTGGTGCTGTGAGCATCGGACGAAGACTGATGGATCCGCTTGCTGAGTTGGTGAAGATTGATCCGAAGAGCATCGGTGTGGGACAGTATCAGCATGATGTGGATCAGACTCAGTTGAAGAAGAGTCTGGATACGGTGGTGATGAGTTGCGTGAACTCAGTGGGTGTCAACCTGAATACCGCATCGCAGCATCTGCTGACCTATGTGAGCGGTTTGGGGCCTACGCTTGCCAAGAACATCGTGGAATATCGCCGCGAGAATGGAGCCTTCGCTTCCCGTGCCCAGTTGAAGAAGGTGCCACGTCTGGGTCCTTCGGCCTTTGAGCAGTGTGCCGGCTTCCTCCGCATTCCAGGCGCTAAGAATCCTTTGGATAACAGTGCCGTTCATCCAGAGCGCTATGCGCTGGTAGAGCAGATGGCGAAAGATCAGGGCGTAACGGTGAAGCAGCTGGTAGAAGACAAGGCGCTGCAGAAGAAGATTGATATCAGAAAATATGTGAGTGCCGAGGTGGGTATGCCTACTTTGACCGATATCATGGCTGAGCTTGACAAGCCGGGCTTGGATCCTCGTGGTATGGTAGAGAAGTTTGAGTTTGATGCCAACATCAAGGAGATAGAGGATTTGCAGGTGGGCATGGTTGTGCCGGGCATTGTTACCAACATTACCAAGTTTGGTGCCTTTGTAGATATAGGTGTCCACAACGATGGTCTGGTTCATGTATCCCAGATGTCAAACCGTTACATTCAGGATCCTTCTGAGGTGGTAAAGCTTCATGAGCATGTGATGGTGAGAGTGGCAGAAGTAGATTTGAAGCGCAAGCGCATCGCCTTGTCGATGAAGGGCGTGAAATAAAAAGGATATTCAGAATGAATCAGAATAATAATGGTGATGCTCTCTTGGCAGGGGGCATCACCAGAGATAGTATAGAGTCGGCATATTGCTTTATTCATCAGAAGCTCAGGGTTTTTGAATTTTCCACCAATCCTACGCAGCGTGATGATATAGAGTATGCCATCGCCCAGTATGTAGAGGGCATGAATCCGCAGCTCTATCTTCTTCTTTCGCAAGGCAGAAAGGAATTCCTTCAAGACCATGTGAATTTTGAAAAAGATATGCGCGAAGCGCAGGAAAAACTGGAAGGGATGATGTAGG
>JAJWAL010000147.1:0-6110 GCA_021618535.1 Segatella copri
GAAACGCAGAAGAGGCTTTAGCCTTTGATGCAAGTTACAAACCATTCAAACAACATAAGAAAGATGAAAGAAGAAATGTTAGAAGCCATCTACGGCACAGTTGAGAGATTGGAGCAAAAAGTCGATGAACTTTCTGCCTCACCAAAGAATACAGAGGCGGAAAGCACTCCGGCCTCTGTAAGTGTTGATACTAGCAAACTTGAAAAAGCTATCCTTGCTATGGCTGTAAAAGAAGGGGAGTCTATTGACAAATTGGCAAGATTAAGAGAAGCTATCTGCATCTTTACCGACCTTACCAAGAAAGAAGCAAGTAACGGAGAACAGCGAAGTAAACTCTTGTTTGATACTGTTAATCAGGTGAAACAAGAGCTGAATGCCACATCAAAAATTGTGCAGGACAAGCTTCACGCAATGGATAATATACCTCTGAAGAAAGTTGTGACTCATCGCTTCGAGCCAACTTCAAAGTATGTTCTTCTTTTCATTGGAGGCTTGGTTCTATCTCTTGTCATCTCTATTTGGGGCAACCTAACCCAATGGAGAGAGCATCAAGCTTGGGAGGTAGCAGACTTGAAATATCGGGCATTGAAGATGGTTCTTCCATCTGACGACCCCAATGTTCGATACATCGAAAAGAACTTTTCTGTATGCCCAAATAAAGAAGTTATTGAGAATGTGAGAAATCGTGTTACTGCTTATGAGGATTCTGTCCGCCACCATTATGAAATGATAGAAATTGCAGCTTATAAAGACAGCATTGCCAATCGCCTATTGCGAGAGTCTAAAGAGATTAAAAGTAATTTTGGCAATCGTTAGACAACGGAACTATTAGTAATTTAGAGGTGTATAATGCAATTCAACCTCCCATTATATAGCAGACTTTTCTATATAGTGGGAGGTTCAGATGTATTCCTATTTGTATTTTGCATAGGCTTTTTCCAATCGTTTGTCATATTGATTCTGGGCATACCCAGAGCCATTATAATGTCGGGCAAACTCTTTCCAGTCAAGATTACGAAGATAGCCATCCCATCGGTTGCCTTTGATAAACCGAACAAACAGTTCCAGCTGCTTGCCCTCGCTTTCCGTCATCATCTCCACAAACTCGCCGACGGATTTACAACCGCTCACTTGATAGTTGAATCCCATAATCTGAGCCAATCCCCAACTTGCAGACGAATCGGCAGCTTCACGATGGATAGCTCTTGCACGCTCCAAACGGTCATATTCCTTCAAGCCACCTTGATAATGGGTCTTCGTCCATTTGGGATAGAGGATGTCTTCATTGCCTTTCTGATGTTTGGCAGGATCAATGCCTCTATTCTTCAACTGACTCCAGAAAATGTGTCCCTCAAATAGAATTGTAGGTTTGCCAACAGCAAGGAAACCGCCCTTGTTGCCTGTTTCTACTTCAAGCACAGCCTTAATTGCGGCAACTTCCACACCAAGCAGCTCTGCTGCGTGTTTGAAATCTGATTCTGTGAGACGCAAGGAAGCCAAAGACTGGGCACTGTCACTTTGCAACATATCCCATGTGCGTTGACCGACTATTCCGTCGGATACCAATCCGTAATCTTTTTGAAATTTACGGACAGCCACTTCGGTATCATTACCAAATATTCCATCAGCTCCTACGTGATAGCCCTTCTTGCAGAGCAATCGCTGAAGCAACTCAACATCAGTACCAGATGCACCTCTTTTTAATGTTTGCATAAATTCTAATTATTAAATGTTATTGTTATTTTGACCTATTGTAAAACACGGCTTTCTTCTTCATGCCGTATCCCCCTTATAGAAATATACTTTCATCGTATATTTTCTGTCTTTGCTGATGCGTAGCAGGGCTTCTGCGTTCATGCGCTTCCAACCTTCAGTCAGTTCAAGGACATAACCATCGGCAAGTTCCATGCTGAACGTTGTCTTGTCTGCCTTGATATGTCTCTGCAACCATTCACGTTTCATGCACGATAGGTTTATGAGGAACAGGTAGGCATCCACAAAGGTGGCAGGTCTGACTTCCCAAATATTGCGCCCTTGCCTTTTCTTCACCTTGACAACCCTTTCCTTCTTAGCCTTTTCCAAAGACGATATAATGGATTCTTCCAACAAGGATTTATCCACGACTTCCTTGATAGCCTTTTCACCATCCAAATCGTCCTTATCCTCAATGAGAGGACATTCCTTATCCACCCATACGCCAAACTTTTTAACGACCGTGTCTCTTATTCTTGTCCATATTCTTCTCAACCACATTATTATATAGAGTTTACCGGTTAAACTTACTTGTACTTTCCACTCGTTTCTGTGCAGCCTCCACCTTGGCGAGAGCTTTCAGAGCCGTAGCCGACTTGTGCCTGTCTATGTTTAGCTTCAATAGGCAGTAAGGACAACGTAGATATCCAGAAGTCAGCAATTCGGTGATGGTGGTCGGAATAAACTTGCCACATTGAGGGCAAGCCATACCTGGCACTTGTTGTGCTTGCTTATTATTCATCATGGTTTGCCTCCTTTCCTTCTTCTACCGCTTCCATCTGTAAATTGTTGGCAGTAAGATGCAGAAGGTTGGCTAAACCTCCAGGCATATCAGCTTGTTCCATCCTTACCTTCACTTTCATGTTGGCAGTAAGCGACTGTTGTGAACTGCTCTTGCGTGAGCCTTCGGCTTTTGCGGAAGCCATTGAGACTCTCAGTTTGACACCCTCTGCTGTTTTCTCCTGAGGTATTGCACCATTCTTTAATGAAAATGTGGCATCTGTATCTGCACTTAGGGCATCAACTATCTGAATGTCAAAATCGAAATCAGCTTCTTTTACTTGAAGTAATGGCAGGGGAACCAACGTCAGCAATGGTATCTTTACCTGCTGTTGATGTGTACCATCTACATCGTGGCTTTGATAGTTGAACTCAAGCATACGCAGTTCACCAACCTTGCCTGTTTCCTTGTCGTATGACTCGAAAGCCAATTCCATCAGATAACTCAAATAACGTCTGGTCGCTATGGAGTCTGCATCAATGGTAGCAGCCAATGGACCAGAAATAAGGTCTTTCAACTCCATCACTTGGCTGCTTGTTCGTTTAATATCTTTTCCTGTAGGCATAATCTTTCTTTTTTATGGTTCTACAATATTTTTATTCCTCAGAATATAGTTTGATGTTATTTGGCGAAACGTGGAAATGCAAGGTATGGATACACTCCTCTGGTAAGTTTGCCAATTCTTCCGAGTTCAATGTCACATCTACAGATGGAATGATACGCTTGCGCTTCAAATTGATGTCTTTCAAGATTGAGGGCATCATATTTTCCAAGAACGTTTTTATTTCTTTGTGTGCCTTGTTACGAGCTTCATCTCCATCTGGTCTGTTGAAAAGGACTTGTAGGTCTTCGAGTCCAAGCAACTTTTCATCACACACGGAAAGAATACAGTCAAGCAGAACGCTTTCATTGATACGTCCATCATCCTTGATGAGAGAAGTGAAGCTCATTTGCATTGCTTTCAGAATCTTACGACTCAAAAAAGCTCTATATTTTTTGTTCAAGGTGTCATCCACTGCAAAGTTAGCCAATATTTTAGTGGCACTGTTGCCACCATTGTATGGGAAGAGCGATTGCAGAACAGGAAGAGAACTGTCGACTATAGCGTTAGCACATTTTTCACTCACTTGTTTTGCCACTTTACGCAGTTGTGGATAGTTGATTTCATACTGTTCTGTCTGAACGGAATCACTTTTCACACCATAGCGCAAGTCAAGCTCTACCTCACCAACGGCTACAGTAGGAAGAGCAAACTGTTCCAAGCGTCCATTTTGCTTGTAAACATTTTCCAATGACATGGCATACATATTTGCTTCATGCTGTGCCACTATCATATCACGGAGTATTGAACTGATTATAGTACTTAATTGAGCCATAAGATTCCTTTAATTTACGTTAGATTATGGGTTGCTGGTATCGGTTTTCGTGCCTGACTCAGCATTCTTTACCTCAACCTCAACCTTTTTCTTTCCAGCAGTAACGATATACTTGTCTGCCTTAGTTATTTCAAAGACAACGCTATCGTCACTTTCCTTACCAGTCAAGCCTTCTATCTTGATAGACTTTGGCTCGAAGATTCCCTTGTTATTCTTATATGTTGCAATAAGAGTAACCTTGGCATCCTTTTCATTAGGAAGCGTCAATTCACGAGCGCTAACTTCTAAGGTCCCTTCTGGGTCGGAAACATCGAGAGAACTACCAAGAAGTTCAAGAACCTTGGCGAGACCAGCGGGCATACTATCCTGACCTGCTTTTACTGCAACATCCATAGTGTACTCAACGCTGTACTTTGATTCTTGAGTCGCTTTCGAGTCTTTCTTGGATGAATAGCTGGCGTTCATCTTGGCATTTACACGGAATGGACCGATTCTGCCACCAAGACTTGCCTCTACACCAACGTCTGCAGAAGAACTGTTTGACTGCTCACTAACACTTGATGAGGAAGCAGAGATATTCGCCTTGAAGTTGATGTCAACATCGCGAATGGCGATGTACGGAATTGGTACAATCGTCAACAGCGGAACATTCAACTGAACCATGCGACCATTCTGCATGAACTGGAAAGAAACGTTCACAGCTTCTTTCTGACCAGTTTTAGGGTCGGTGTTCAATCCTACTTCTTGAATAAACTGCCATGATGTCTGCGCAGCCATAGCTTGCGCTTCGATACATGCCTTTAACGGACCTCCAATAATACTACCGAAGGGAATCGCCTGCAACGCATTGGTTGCTACCTGCGAAGGAGTTGTGTCAATTGCCATAATTTTATTCTTTTAAATAACGTGTATAGTTCTATCGCCAGAAGTTCCAATACATAAATTGGCTTCGACAAGACCATTATTTCTTACGTCAAGTTCATAAACATCCAAATTCAAATATGCAGTTTGAAAGTTTTCTAACATTTTAAAACAGGATGGACATACCTTAATTGCCGAAAAAAGAGTAATGTGGACAGGATTTACAAAAGTCATTATATTAGTATAGATATAATTGATTAATTGAAATTCTGTATGATGTCCAAGAACACCTTTCTGAAAAGCAGGAAGAGAATCACAAAAGTCTCTATATGCTTTCGTATTTAGGTTTTGGATAAACAATCCTTGATACTCTTTTCGAATCTGTCCATAAGCAGAGGTAGAATAGTACACATGTGTACCACTTTGTGTTTCAACAATTGCGCTGCACAAATTGTGTGCCTCTGCAACATAACCTTTTCTCCCTACTTTCGTTTCATTTTCCTCTATTGCATTATACAGAGTTATGAAATCTGATAGATGTTTTCGTTTTTCATCTAAAGTCATGATTGTAACTATTTATTCCTTACTCGTTTACTATTAGGCTTTTCAGGACTCGCCTCTCAACGTTGATGGTGCAAAGATATAGCGAAAGCCCGACTGATGCAACTATTTCCACCAGACGGGCTTTGCGTCCATCGAATAGGCTCTTTCTGCCTATTATTTCATAAAAATCTTACTTGTTTCGGTTTCTCGAACCCCAAAAGTGAAACGAGGACTTCAAGGCATCACGGTACTTGTCACCGATGTGTACTTCCATACCATTCTCCAAAACAACATGCCCATAATAGTACATATCGATGTAGCGAATGTTGACGATGAAAGAACGGTGAATGCGCTTGAACATGTTCGGGTTCAACTCTGGCTCAATGTCACCCATAGGACAAGATTGAGTGTAACGCTTGCCATCAACCATGTGAATAATACAGTTGTCCTTCATTGCCTCAATATAAGCAATGTCGCTGACAGTGATTCGCTTGCATCCCATGCCACAACTAATCAAGAATACATCGGTAGGGTACAAACACTCGTTTGGTACTTTCATTTCTGTTTTCATAACGATTTTGTTTTGAGCACCTCACGATTGACGCAAAGGTACTTCAAACCATGAAAACAGGTAGCACGAAACCACCACACTGCCATATCATCCACCCAACAGGTATCAAGACACGATGAAGGGTCTATACGCCCACCTATCATCGTGGCATATAGACCCTTGTCGTTTCCCGATTCCTAAGACATAGCCAAATTTTTGAGCAACTTTTTGTGTTAATAAATATAAA
>JAJWAL010000148.1:0-6066 GCA_021618535.1 Segatella copri
GGAGTAATACCATTAGAACTTACATTACCGTAAGATGCAACAATACCTACTTTCTCATCACCATAGCGGAGAGATACGTTGTTGTTCCATTCCTTACCTACCTGATAGAAGTCACGGATATTGTTCTTAACATAAGAAAAAGGCTTGGTTAAAGTCTCACCGTTAGAAAGACCTGTAGAACCATACCAGTGCTCACGACCATCGAGGCGAGGTCCCCAAGAACCGTTCTCCTCATTAGACCAGGAACCCCAACCTTGACCAAAGAGATTCTGAGTCATTGGCACACGGAGCACATCAGTAAATGTCAAAGAACCATCGTAAGTGATAGAAGCCTTCTTGTCACCCTGTGGCCTCTTTGTAGTAATCATGATAACACCATTGGCTGCACGGGAACCATAAAGAGCAGTAGCAGAAGCACCCTTCAATACAGTTACCGATTCAATATCCTCTGGGTTGATGTCGCCTGCACCACTACCAAAGTCAACAGAGTTATCACCCAAACGGTCATTGTTGATAGGCACACCATCAACAATATACAATGGGTTGTTGCTAGAAACAGAAGAAATACCACGAATTACGACTTTCTGAGAGGTACCTGTAACACCACCACCAGAAATCTGCACACCAGCCATCTTACCCTGAAGACCACTCATCAGGGAACCAGACTTAGCAACAGTCAACTCAGAAGCGTTGGCTGTACTGGCAGCATAACCCAAAGTTTTCTCTGAACGTTTCATACCCAAGGCAGTAACAACTACCTCGTCAAGATTTCTTGCATCAGAAGCCAAAATGATCTTCATCTTAGCAGATGCTTTCATTGTTTTAGTCTGCATGCCGAGGTAACTGATTTCCAAGACAGCATCCTTGCTGGCATTAGGAAGCGTAAAATTACCATCGACATCAGTCGCTGTTCCAGTCTTAGTTCCTACAATTCTTACTGATGCGCCAATTACTGGCTCACCATCTTCCTGAGAAACAACCTTACCTGTAACAGTAGTTTGAGCGAGAGCCATTCCTGTTGAAAGAACAAGCCCCCCCATGAGCATGGTTAATCTTTTTACCATAATTCTCTCTCTTAAAAATTAAACAACTTACAAATATCGGGTGCAAAGATACATACTTTTTGCTAATTAAACAAATTTTTAGCAAACAATTTTATATAAAATACCAACTTTATGGTACTTTATGTATATTTTTCGCATATTTTATTACTTTTCGTAAGCATTTTTGGCATTTATTCCATCAAAAAGTAAATAACGAGAAGAAACTGGGTACAAAAGGGAAGTTTTGAAAACAGAAAGGCAAACACGCCATTTATCACAATAAATAACATGTTTGCCCTTATTATTTTATTAAAATGAAACTCACCTATCAAAAAGGGTTCATCAAGATCACACCTTATTATATATAGGGAGTTATGAAAAAAGGCATCAATAACACCGGGAATTTAAATCACGCCAAAATGGAGGAGGGCATTCTTAACACCATCTTCATCCACATGAGTCGTAATGTAATCGGCTACCTGCTTGAGATTATCTCCCGCATTGCCCATCGCAACACCAACGCCTGCCTCCCGGACGATGGAAATATCATTGCCGCCATCGCCGAAAGCCATGGTTTCATCTATGTTCAAGCCCAGATAATCAGCCATCGCATGCAAGCCCTTGCCCTTATCCGCATCGGCTGCCGTAATATCCGTAAAGGCAGGATGCCATCTGCCCGAAGTGCAGTTGCGGAGCGTAGGCATCAGGAGCGCCTCCTGCTCTACCGAACAGAAAGGAGTAACCTGCAGAATCTGCTCATCTCCCAGTTCATTCACATCGGTCAGGAAGATTTCACAATCCACCCCCAGTCCCTTGGCAAAGACTTCATAAACCTCGTCAGTATAATGATGGATGGCGAGATGATGCTCTCCCACTACAATTGCCGGATAATCATCACGGTCGGCTGCCTCGATAATCTTCTTTACATCTTCAGGAAGGATGGCGTGCTGGCTCACCACCTGATTGCCTACAAAACAGCGGGCTCCATTGGTGGTAATGTAACCGTCGATGAGATGTTCTATCTGACCGAGGTTAGTAATGAGGAGCTGCGGACGACCGGTAGAAATATACACCTCTACCCCATTCTTCTTAGCCTGCTCCAAGGCATCTACCGTACTCTGCGGAATCTTGTGGGTCTTGAAACTCACCAGGGTGCCGTCAATATCGAAAAACAATGCTTTTATCTTCTTATCCATACCAATATCTTCTATACCTTATTATATATATAATGCAAAATCGGCTCTGTAAGTACAGAAAAACCGATGCAAAATTACGAAAAAACAGATAAATGACAAAAAATATAAAGATTTATTAGATTTTACTTGCATCGAAAAGAGAAAAAACGTATATTTGCCACATCTTTATGCCCAAGGAAACTCCGAGATAACGCATAGAGCAACTAGTAAATAAGAACAGTTATGAGTAAGAAGCCCTATCGGTTACTGGCATCCCTGTTGCTGATGCTCGTAGCGACGCTTACTTCATGCGAGAAGTTTTCGATTGACGAAACAACCGGAAAATCACGTGAGGCAAACGCCAATGTAACTATCCATGTGCAGAAAATAGAAGGAACAAGACTGCTGACAACCAAAGCTGGCGACAAGCAGATTGCCCTGGGCGATGTGTGCTCCAGACTGACACTTGCCATCTTTGACGGAGAGGAGAAACTGGAGACGGTGAACCAGCTTTCAACAGACAATGGCTTCGGAACAGCCTATGTAAGTCTGGACGAAGGAGAATACCGACTGGTGGTGATTGCCCATAACGGAAAGGGAAACTGCTCTGTCAGTGCACCCGAGAAAGTAAAGTTTGCGAGCAACAAGCTTACCGACACCTTCTATTATTACGGCAGGTTGAGCGTAACGGCAGACGGAGGCACCTCCGACATCAACCTGAGGCGAGCAGTTGGCGCCTTCAAGTTACATATTACCGACGAAACCATTCCCGAAGAAATCAGGAGCATCAAGTTCTATTATACCGGCGGCAGCAGCACCCTGGATGCAACCACCGGATTCGGCTGCGTAAACAGCCGCCAAACCGAGAATTTCAGTATGAAAGATGGCGGCAGAGACTTTACCGTCTACACCTTCCCACATGAAGAAGAGAAGAACATCAAGATGAGTATCAGCTTTCTGGATGCCGATGCAAAGGTGGTAAAGAGTTTTGAAAAAGCCGATTTGAAAATCCATCAGAACAAAACAGCCTATACCGAGATTTCCATTGCTGACGGATTCGGTGGCGGAGACGACAGTACGGGTGGGGGAATAGGCATTACCGTAGACCCTACCTGGGGAGAGACAGAACGGGTGAATTTCTAAGAAACAGACGATTAAGGGATTACGGAAAACCAGAAGGTATGTTCTATTTTTCTACAATGCAATATATTTTTTGATTCTTAAAGATTTGATAAACAAAATTTCTTTGTCATTTAAGAATAATTCCATAAATTTGCATCCAATATTATATAATATTATAAACAAAGGATGAAAAAATATATAACTCTTATCATGCTGATGGGAGCATTGATTCCTGCCGGGGCTCAGGCACAAACGCTGAGCCTTGACAGTTGCCGTGCCATGGCGCTGCGCAACAACAAGCAGCTCAATGCCTCGAAGCTCAAGAAAGACGTGGCGTACAACATGAAGAAATCGGCACGTACCAAATATCTTCCTAAAGTAGATGCTTTAGGCGGTTACGAATGGTTCAGCAGGGAGATTTCGCTGCTGAACGACGGTCAGAAATCAACATTCAGCAATATCGGCTCTACCGTTACCGGAGGAATATCGGGAGGAGCCAGCAATCTGATGAGCCAACTTGTAAGTCAGGGAATGATTACCCCGGAGATAGCGCAGCAGATAGGCGGACTGATGAATGAGAAACTGGGACCCCTACAGCAGCAAGGCAATGCGCTGGGAGAGAAACTGGTAGATGCTTTCCGCACCGACACCCGCAATATCTGGGCAGGAAGCGTGATGGTTCGCCAACCTATCTATATGGGTGGAGCCATCATTGCAGCCAACAAGATTGCCGACATCGGAGAGCAGATTGCAGAGAATGATCTCGACCAGCAGACCCAGAGCACGCTCTACAGCATAGACCAGGCTTACTGGCTCGCCGTTTCGCTAAAGCAGAAGCAGAAACTCGCCATCAGTTACCGCGACCTCGTAAAGAAACTGAACGAGGATGTTCACAAGATGATTCAGCAGGGAGTAGCCACCAAGGCAGACGGACTGAAGGTGGACGTGAAGGTGAACGAGGCTGAGATGCAGATTACCCAGGCAGAAGACGGACTCGCGCTGTCGAAGATGCTGCTCTGCCAGCTCTGCGGCATTCCGATGAACCAGGAAATCACGCTTGCCGATGAAGATAAGGAAACCCTGGCTTTATCAGGAACTCCTGTTGACACCGAGCAGCAGAGAGTAGCCGCACAGGATTCAGCGATGAACACCCGTCCGGAACTCCGCATGCTGCAGAATGCGCTCGACATCTCTAAAGAAGCTACCAATATGGTTCGCGCCATCAATCTGCCTCACGTCATGCTGACAGGTGGCTACATGATTTCGAACCCGAACGTATTCAATGGTTTCCAGAAGAAGTTTACCGGAGTCTGGAACGTAGGCCTGATGGTTCATATTCCGGTATGGAACTGGTTCGACGGCGCCTACAAGGTGAGAGCCGCCAAGGCTGCCAGCAATATCGCCCAGATGAACCTGGATGATACGAGAGAGAAGATTCACCTGCAGATTACCCAAAGCCAGTTTAAGGTAAAGGAAGCCCAGAAGAAGCTCAACATGGCAATGAAGAACATCGCCAGTGCAGATGAGAACCTGAGATGCGCCAACCTCGGTTTCAAGGAAGGAGTGATGGAGGTTACCGACGTGATGGCTGCACAGACTGCCTGGCAGAAAGCACAGAGCCAGAAGATTGATGCAGAAATCGACGTGAAGCTGACTCAGGTTGGGCTGAACAAGGCACTCGGTATCCTGCAGTAAAGAACAGCACCGGGGAGAAAATCCGATGGAATCGGATTTAACGGGGGCCAACGGGGGACTTTTTCCTCAGTTTCTTCTTTAATATATTTATAATAACAAATTTAAATTCAGATTAAGCAAATGCCTAAGAAATCACAGCATAACAACATATTGCTCGCTGTAATCGGTTTTACAGCAGTAGTCATTCTCGTAGGCGTCATCGGTTTCTTCACCCTGGAACAGAAGGATGACACCATTCAGGGCGAGGTAGAAGTATCAGAATACAGAGTATCCTGCAAACTGCCGGGACGCATAGTAGAGCTCCGCGTTCAGGAAGGCGATTACGTTCATGTGGGCGATACGCTCGCCATCCTCGAAGTGCCGGAAATGAAATCGCAGGAACAGATGCTCCAGGCTACCAACGCTGCAACCGAGGCGATGAAGGACCTGACGGATGCCGGTGCACGCAAGGAGCAGATTCAGGGTGCTTACCAGTTGGTTCAGCAGGCTGAAGCTGCCGCAACCATCGCCAAGAAGACCTACGACCGCATGCAGAACCTCTTCAACGAGGGCGTAATCAGCGGTCAGAAACGAGATGAGGCTTACGCAGCCTATAAGGCTACAGAGGCTCAGGTGGCTGCAGCCAGAAGTCAGTACGATATGGCGAAGAATGGAGCCCGCGAACAGGAGAAGCGCATGGCTGCCAACAACACCCAGGCTTCAAAGAGCGCTGTGGATGTAGTGAAGAATCTTCTGAAAGAGACCGTTCAGATTGCCCAGTGCGAGGGCGAGGTTAGCAATGTCTATCCTAAGGTAGGCGAGCTGGTAGGCCTCGGCTCTCCTATCATGAGCATCTCCATCATGAGCGATATGTGGGGAACCTTCAATGTTCGCGAAGATCATCTCAAGGGTCTGAACAAGGGCGATGAGTTCACCGCTTACGTTCCAGCCTTCAACAAGGACATCAAGATGAAGGTTTACTACCTGAAAGACCAGGGCTCTTACGCTACCTGGAAGGCAACCAAGGATAATGGCGACTACGACCGCAAGAC
>JAJWAL010000026.1:0-28604 GCA_021618535.1 Segatella copri
AAGACATGAACATCAAGTACAACAAAGCCCTATGGCTCGTCATCATCCTGGCTATCGTGATGATGATTCCATTCCTCGGACTCACCGATTTCAATACCAAAGGAGAGCCTCGCGAGGCTGTGGTTGCCTACACCATGCTGGAACATGGCAACTGGATTCTGCCTATCAACAACGGAGGTGATATCCCTTACAAACCGCCATTCTTCCACTGGTGCATCGCCTTCTTCAGCCTCATCGCCGGCCACGTGAATGAATACACCTCCCGTTTGCCGTCTGCCGTATCGCTGGTATTGATGACCATCGGCGGCTTCGTATTCTATGCCAAGCGAAAGGATACCCAGACCAGCCTCATCGCCGCCATCCTTACGCTCACCGCCTTCGAGGTGCACCGTGCGGGTATGAACTGTCGTGTGGATATGGTGAACACCGCCTTTATGGTGGGAGCCATGTATCTGCTCTACCGCTGGTGGGAGAAAGGAAAGCATCAACTGCCTTGGCTCGCCATCCTCTGTATGAGCGGCGCCACGCTGACCAAGGGTCCTGTGGGTATCATCCTGCCTTGCTTCGTGATGGGCGTATTCATGCTTACCCAGCGCGAGAACTTCTGGGGCATCGTATGGCGCATGGCTCTAACTGCCCTGCTCTCGCTCATCATCCCATTCTGCTGGTACTATGCTGCCTATCTGCAAGGTGGCGACGAGTTCCTGCGCCTGGTGAAGGAAGAGAATATCGACCGCTTTACCGGCAAGATGGTATACGAATCGCATGAGAACCCGGCGTGGTACAACCTGCTCACTCTCATTACAGGCTGGTTGCCTTACACCTTATTATTATTGTTCTCGCTCTTCATCCTGCCATGGAAGAAGTTCTCGAAGAGCCGTTTCCTGGAAAATGCGAAGAAGGCTACTCCGCTGCAGGTGTTCACCTGGCTCGCTTTTCTCCTGGTGCTCTTCTTCTACTGCATCCCTAAGAGCAAGCGCAGCGTTTATCTGCTGCCATGCTATCCGTTCATGGCTTATCTCATCGCCGAATACATCGTGTGGATGATGAAGGAGAAGATGGGAGCCTTAAAGGTTTATGCCGGGGTGATTGCTGCGATAACCCTGATTCTCAATATCGCCCTGCTGGTGGTAAAAAAGGGATGGGTGCCTGACAGCATCTTCCACGGCAAGCATGCCATAGACAATATCGCCATGCTCCATGCGCTCGAAAACAACGATTTGCTCATCCCTTGCAGCATCTTTATGGTTATCACTTTGGAGGGAGTTTACCTCATCTTCCGGTCACTCAAGAAGAAGAAGAATTCAGGCAATATTGTTTCGTATACTCTTGCCACCATCGTTGGACTCTTCCTGATGCTCGACTCCAGTCTGCAGCCACCTGTGCTCAACACGAAGGCCGATAAGCATCTGGCGCCAGTTATCGAGAAGAAGTTTGATACCAGCAAACTCTATTCTTATATAGCGGTAGATATGCTGCATTTCTTCAGCCTCAACTTCTATCTGGGCGATAAGATCCAGCAGTTTGACAAGGTATTGCCACAGGATGGCGTGCTGATGATTCCGGAAGAAGACATGCCTGACTTCCTTGAGAAATTCGGCAAGGACTACACCTTCCAAAAGGTTTGGGAAGTAAGAAAGACGGTAGAATGGCACAACAAGGTAGGTTTCTACCGATTCGTGAAGACTAGTGCCAATATTGCACTTAACAAATGAGTAGTGATTAATTATTAGTGATTAGATACAAAAATAGCATCGGGATTATAAGTACCGATGCTATTTTTGTATCTATCAAATTGATATTCTTCTTATTTTCTTTCTTCGATAAGATTATACTCTTTCTTCGATGAAGTATCGTGGGCGACGCTTCACCTCGGTATAAATCTTGCCGATATAGATGCCCGTGATGCCTACACCCGTGGTGATGATGCCGCCGATAAACCACATGGAAACGAGCATGGAGGTCCAACCCTGAATGGTCTTGCCCTGGAAATATTCTACCAAGGCAAAGATAATCATGATGAAAGACACCAAAGTCATCGCCAGTCCCAGGAAGGTGATGAATCTTAAAGGGGCTACGGAGAACGAGGTGATGCCATCTATACTGAAACTCAGCATCTTGGTAAACGGATACTTGCTCTCACCCGCCTCACGAGCCTTGCGATCGTAATAGACGAATCCCTCTCGGAAGCCCAACTGGCGTACGATGGCTCTGAGGAAAAGATTGCGCTCTGGATACTGCATCAGAGCCGCAAGGGTGCGGTTGGTCATCATGCGGAAATCGGCATGATTGTAAACCGTATCCTTATCCACACTCTGCATCAGTTTATAGAAAGCCTGGGCGGTAAAGCGCTTGAAGAAGGTATCGGTCTTGCGCTCCTTGCGCACACCATAGATGATATCCTTGCCTTCCTGCACCTGGCGCACCATATCGATGATTACATTTTCATCGTCCTGCAGGTCGGCATCGATACTTACCATCGCATCGCAATGGTCTACCGCAGCTTCCATACCTGCCCAGAGTGCATTCTGATGGCCCCGGTTATGCGACAGTTTGATGCCATGCACATACCCATGTTCCTTGGCAGCATCCGAAATCATCTGCCAAGTATGGTCACGACTTCCATCGTCGACAAGAAGCAGTTCTGTGTCGGCATCAGTCTCTTTCTTTATCTTTCTGATTAATGCCCCCAGCACATCCAAGGTCTTAGGCAGCACTTCTTCCTCGTTATAACAAGGGATAACTATCAATATCTTCATTTATACGCCAGTATTTATTCAGATGCAAAAGTAACTCATTTTTTCTATTTAAACAAGAAAAACGCTTAATATTTTTTATTCTGCATATATATTTCCCGTTTTTCTCCATTCTTTCTTACCATTTCCACTTTACCTGTATCTCCAGATCGGTTTGCGAAGAGCGGGAGATTTCCTGCAAACCCGAAGAGATGTGAGAGCGGTCGAAATAATCGGTTGTGCCCAATTTGGCGATAAGCAGCAGATGGGAACCTAGCTCAGAGCGTGCCACCAAGGCGTAACGGATGCCCTCGCCGTAGTAGCTGCCGAAACTCATCTGATAGAGCAGACCAGGCTCATAAGCATAGATACGGGAGGCGAAATCGGAAGTATGAAAATAGCCCAGGCAGCCTCTCAACGTTCCTTTCAACTGCTTCTTCCATTTCCATTCCCATCCTATATGCTCGCTCACCATATAGCCTTTACTGGGTTTATCGCCCTCATTCGTCATCGTGCTTTCCGCCTGGCTCATCGTATAGTCGAAACTGGTTTTGGCGTTCCATCTTTTTGGGGCTATTGTGGCATAGAGACGCAGACGGCCGGTCGTGGTTCCCGCCTTATCCTTATAACGGAACCTTCCTCCTACCGTCAGGACTCTTGAGGGCTGGAAGAGGATATTCAGCAGATTATCCCAGCTCTGTGTACTCTCCCTGGTCTGATACTTAGGCCAGGCGAAATAGGCGAAATCGCTGTAGGCTGTGATGCTCCAACGATGGGCAGGAATCCAGGTAAAGCCCAGATAAACGCCGTTTTCATCCTGCACATCGCTCCCCTCGGAAAAGCTGTTGCTGAAGAGAGAATAATATCGGGCAGAATAGAACCTGTGAAGAGCCATGAGCGTGAAATGGTCGGAACAGAGATATGAGGCAGCATTGAGCGTGGCTATAGAACCGCAATCGCCCGTAGCCGTCTCGCCAGAGAGGGTGAGGCGATGGGAGATGTAACCATAGCTGATGCTGGCATTCCAAAAGGCATTCCCCTCAGGAGCAAAACGCTTGTAAAGCTGACTTTTATTAGGCGTGAGCGGCAGGGAGAAAGAGGTATAAAAAGCGGTAGCTCCGATGTGCCAGCCCTGACTTTGATAACTGATATTGCCTCCCACAAGTGTATTGGATGCTACCTTCTGTTTGGCAATCTCATTCACCGTGCGATGCAAACCGGTCTTCAGTATGGTCTTGATGCCCCCACCATCAGCAGAAAGCGTAGCATCTATCTGGCGATAAGAAAGAAAGCCGGTCAGTTCCAGTCCTTTTAATAAGGTATAGGTGGCTGCTGCGCCTTGCAGATAATTGGCAGAGGAGCGGGAGGAATGACCGCGGATGATGCAGGAAGATGATCTGCCCAAGGAGGTTAAGGCTGAGAGTTTGCCGAAGCCGAAATCATTATTGAGTATCAGTCCCAATCCTACGTTCAGTCTGTATCTGCCCAGGGTGATATTCTTCCATCTGCCCAGGTTCTTTACCTGAAGATAAACGGAATAGAAGTCGTAACCCATCGTGTTCCTGCCTCCGAAAAATGGTTCGCCGGCATCCTGAGAAGCTACGAATCCCAGTTTGACGGAATTGCCGTAGCGAAACTGGTAGCGCAGTCCGTGCTTATAAGGATAACCCAGATAGCCGTCGGTTCCGCTCGCATCGCCCTTGCGCTCATAAAAAGGAACCTTCAGCATGCCCATCACCTCGTGCTTGCCATACTGGGCGATGTTTTTAAGACTGGGGAAAGCCGGCTTGCTCCCGTCATCGGCCACATAGAAGAAACAACTTATCAGCTGGCGCTGGTACCAGCCGATGCTGCTTATCAGGCTAATCTCGCTCAGGCTCTTCAGCTGGCCATAGCGGTAAATATAGAACAGGATGTCTTCTACCTGCGATGCAGTAAGAAACGGCATGCGCTCCAGTTCTTCTCTCGTTGCCGTATTCAGATTGACGGGATACTGCGCCATCTCCTCCAAATCTTCTTCATAGTCCTGCCAGGCTACATGCTCGAAATCTTCGGATGAAGAAAGGTCGGACAACAGTTGCTGCCAAGGGGGCGAAGCGGAAAGAGAATCTTCAGGCGCGGCGCCCTGTTCTGAAAGAGAGAAAGATTGGGCTTGAGCCCATGAGGCACAGAAGATTTGGGAGCTGCCTACGAGAAACAGTTTCAACAAGAGGGATGTTATGGAATGAGCATGCTTCATCTGCAGTAGGCACTTCATTTATTAAATTAAGACAAAGTTACTGCTAAAATCTGAAAAAGAGAAAGAAAAAGCCAAGAATCTTTCTCAAATTGAGAAATAATCTGTAATTTTGCGGCGTAATTAGTAACACAAAGGGGCTTACACCTCTTTATATATAGAAAAAGCTCCACGAAGAAAAGGAGCTGGACAAAGAACTTTGAGGAGATTTACATGAAACAGAAAATATGCTTTTTACTGGCGATGCTCTTCTGCATCACCCTGCAAACCATGGCGCAGAACGATGGCGACAACCCTGAAGACAGGGAGGTGGACATGGATGCCCCTACCTTTGAACCGATGGTGAAGGTAGGAAAAGTGCTCCTGGACCATGACAGCGTGCAATATGTTCAGGTGAACAACGTGTACGTTTATCCGCAGCCGGTATTCAAGAACGCCAAGGAACGAATGGCTTACAACCGTTTGGTATACAACATCAAGAAGGTGCTGCCGATAGCCAAAGAGGTAAGAAGGATTATCATCGAAACGGGTGATTATCTGGAAATGCTGCCTAACAAGAAGGCAAGGGATGCACACATGAAACTGGTGGAGAAAGGTATCAAACAGGAATATACCCCGAGAATGAAGAAACTCACCTATGCACAGGGTAAACTCTGCATCAAACTGGTGTATCGCGAGTGCAATTCCTCATCTTATCATCTGATTCAAGCCTTTCTGGGTCCTATCCGTGCCGGATTCTATCAGGCATTTGCAAGCCTCTTCGGCGCCAGCCTCAACAAGAAGTACGACCCGAACGGCGTTGACAGATTAACAGAAAGAGTGGTAAGACAGGTAGAATCGGGGCAGATTTAACCAGCTCATCTTATTCAGAAAGCTCATACACTTAGGTATAAAAGCATTTGCAGTCAACAGAAATTGCTTTTATACCTAAGTTTTTTTGTTGATACAAGCAGGAGAAATCTTCGTTCATAGACATTGAACCGCCGTTCAAAGACATTGAATGTCGGTTCAAAGACACTGAACGGCGGTTCAATGTCTATGAACGAAGATTTAAACAGGCTGAAAAAAGAAATGTTCCTAAGAAAAGCAACAACTTTTCCTAGGAACATTTCCTTTTATATTCGAATGGGATGCCGACCTATTCCTCAGTATAAAGCACCTGAATCATAGTCTGGCCAACCGCCTTAAGCACATTCTTATCCAAATGAGCCATATCATCGCTCACGGTGTGCCAGGTAGGACCGAAACTGCTCTGCTGGCAGTCTGGATAATAAGCTATCACATCTACGGTAGGAATCTTAGCCTTCTCGTTGACAGGAATATGATCATCAGTAATCATTCCGCCATCGCTCTTAGGGAAGTAAGAGCCGAAACCAGCCTGGCGGGCTGCAGCCCAAACCTTCTTCACGATGCCGCCGGCATACTGCATGGACATGCCCTCACGGTAGAACTTGGCACCTTGTCCGCCCACCATATCGAGGAGGATTCCGAAACGTGGATTATATCCCTCAGGCTTGTTCTCGCTCCAGTACTGGGCACCCAATGCCCAAGTATCGCCATCGTCCTGAACATCAGCCCACTGAGGTGTTCCCCAGTCTTCGGTATCGAAACATACGAAATCTACGCCGATGTTAGGATTCAGCTTCTTGTCTGCCTGCAGCTGGCGGGCAATCTCTAACATGACGGCTACTCCGCTGGCTCCATCGTTGGCAGCCATGACAGGCTTGCGCCAGTTGGTACTGTCGGGGTCGTTATCGGCCCAAGGACGGCTGTCCCAATGGGCACAGAGCAAGATGCGGGTTTCAGCCTTCGGGTTGTAATGGGCGATGATATTGGTATTCTTCAGGATAGTACCATCATAGCCCTTGAGATCAGCCTTCTGGGTTTCTACCTCGCAACCAAACTGCTTGAACTTGCTCACAATCCATTCGCCACACTTGTCGTGCGCCTCGCTGTTCATGACACGAGGGCCGAAATCGCATTGTGCAGCACAATAAGCCAACGCCGAATCGGCATTAAAGGCAGGACCTACAGGATTCAGCTTCTCAGCTTCCTCTACTTCCTGGATTTCCGGCGACGTGGTGTTGGCATTCTTATAGCTGATAGCTCCAGCTACCACTCCGGCAGCAACTACCAAGCCTAAAATTATCTTCATTTTCTTCGTCATCGTATTTACTTTGAACTTTCAGATTTGAACTTTGAACTTTATGATTACCTTTTATCTATGAGATTCTTCACTCTTCGTTCTTCACTCTTCACTTTCCAAAGTTCTGCACCTGTGTCATCACTCTGAGCCAGTTGCCTCCCCAAATCTTGACAATATCCTGTTCGCTATATTTGCGGCGCAACAGCTGGAGGGTGAAATTGATGAGTTCAGAAGAGTCGGCGAGACCTCTGATGCCGCCATCTCCATCAAAGTCGGTTCCCAGACCTACGTGGTCGATACCCATCACATCGATGGCATGCTCAAGATGGGCGATGGCATCCATGATGTCGGCTTCTCCCTCTTTACGCAGGAATCCATGATAGAGCGTGGTATGAGCCACACCACCCTTTGCTGCGAGGGCTCGCATCTGGTCGTCGGTCAGATTACGGGGCACATCGCAAAGCGCACGGCTGCTGCTATGGCTGCAGACAATAGGCGTCTGGCTGATATCAAGTGCATCGTAGAAACTCTTCTCGCCACCATGACTCAAATCTACCATGATGCCCAGGCGGTTCATCTCACGAATCACCTTCTCGCCAAAACTGCTCACACCATTATGGGTATTGCAGCCGCGGGCACTATCGCAGATATCATTATCACCATTATGGCAAAGCGTGATATAAACGATGCCGCGCTGGGCGAAATGCTTCACGTTACTGATATCGTGTTCCAGGGCGAGACCGTTCTCGATGCCGAGCATGATGCTCTTTCTGCCTTTCCGCTTATCGCTGTAGAGATCGGCAGGAGTGCGGGCTATGCTGAGATACTGGCTGTTCTTGCTCACAATCTCTTCTATCTTGTCGAAGATGAGGTCGGCATACTGCGCAGGACCCTTTACATCGAAAGCCACCTTGCTGCTGAAGCTCTCGCCTATCTGAGGCTGTGGCAGGTAAGCTACCATCGTAGTAGCATCCTGATGTCCGTCGGTCATCTTGTGAAGATCTACCAGGATGCGGGAATCGCGATGATCAAACCTGATGCCCTGAGGGAAGAACATCGGAGTATCACAATGGGTATCGAGCGTAAGGATGCGCTTATGCAACTGCTTGGCTGCATAAAAGTTGTTAGCTTGATTAACCAGCCATTGGAAAATCTTCAATCCTTCTTCTTCCAGCCATTCCGGATGCCATTGCACACCGAGAATCTGCTTATATTCGCTACTCTCTACAGCCTCGATAATATGGTCAGAAGATTTGGCGATGGTGCGCAGATGCTTGCCTGGCTCGCTTACCGCCTGATGGTGGAACGAGTTGACAAAGATCTTCTCCTTATTATATATATTATATAAGGTGGAATCTTTCTTGATTTCTACGATGTGGGTAGGTTCGGTACGGTCGGCATCCTGGCTGTGCTTTACCAGCTGCTTGATATCCTGACACACCTTTCCGCCCAGCGCAATGGCGAGGGTCTGGATGCCCCGACAGATGCCAAGCATCGGAATCTGACGGTTGAAAGCCAATCGGGTAATCATCAGTTCGGCAGCATCACGTTCCTGATTGATGTTGTGAAGACGGGGAGAAGGCTCTTCGCCCATCCACAGCGGATTATGGTCGCCGCCACCCGTCAGAATCAATCCATCAAGATGCTCTAGGGTATTGACGATGACCTGAGCATCGGCAACAGGAGGAATAATGACCGGCGTACCGCCAGCCGCTATTACCTGCTTATAATAACGGTCGCGAAGCGTAGCATCAATACCTTCATAATTGGCAGTAAGGCCAATTACAGGCTGATGCTTCGCTTCGGGAAATCTAGAGTATGCATCCTGGAGATGCGACTCTAAGTCAAATGTTTCCATTTGTTTATCTTTCAAAAAATAATGATTCAAGATCTTCTAAAAATCGTACTCAGGTATGGAGACTCTTATTAATCTTCATCGAGAAGTACAGGAATCTCACGCTTGATGCTCTGCTCAAGAGAGATAAGCGTTTCGGTAGAAACCACACCAGGGATAGCCTGAAGCTTATTGTTGAGCAGATCCATGAGCTGCTCATTGTCGCGGGCATAAAGCTTGATCAGCATGGTGTATGAACCGGTTGTAAAGTGGCACTCTACGATTTCAGGAATGTTCTGCAAGCGCTCTACCACCTTTTTATACATATTACCACGCTCCAAGTTCAAACCTACATAAGTGCAGGTAGAATAACCCAGGCTTTTAGGGTTTACATCAAAACCGCTACCGGTGATGAAACCATCCTCCATCAAGTGCTGAACACGCTGATGGATGGCTGCACGAGACACGCCACATTCTGCGGCTACGTCCTTGAAAGGAATACGGGCATTCTTAGAAAGGATGCCGAGAATCTTTCTGTCTAGATTGTCTATTTTCTCCATTTCGTTTTGTTTTATATTATTCTATTTATAAGGTACTTTTCTATACCAGATAGCAAAATTAATAAAATCTATTGAAACTGCAAACAAAATGCACGAATATTTTGCAATATCCGTGCATTTTGTTGTTTTTTATACTGTTTTTAACCAAAAACCTTGGCATTTTGCTACTTTTAGTAGAAAAATCATACGCTTATCTGATAAACTCGGAGAAGTAATGATCACGCAAAGGTTTCACCACTTTATCACCCGTCAAAACTATCTGCTGTGGATAGACTGTTGCATCTTGCGTATTGATACCCGAAAGAACTTCCTCGTGAAAAAGAGCCAAAGATAACACTCTATCCTTGGCTCTTACCTTATTATATTTTAGTAGTAATTACTTGTTGAAATGAATTTCGTAATTACTTTCTCTTCTTTGAATGCGCAGCTTTCTTGGCTGCAGGTTTAACAACCTTCTTATCTGCTCCTACGGCTACATCTTCCTTCAACTCGCCAGCAGGCTCAGCCTTAACCTCAGGCTTTACGATGCTAACCAGCTCAAGATCGAACACCAAAGTAGAGTATGGAGGAATCTGACCAGCCTGACGCTCGCCGTAAGCCAACTCGTAAGGAATGTAAACCTGCCACTTACTGCCCACAGGCATCAGAGTAAGCGCCTCTGTCCAACCCTTGATCAAGCCATTGGCACGGAACTTGTCGGTCTTGCTGCCACCATGCTTGGATGTAGCATCAAAAACGGTACCATCAATCAGACGACCCTCGTAGATAACCTCTACCTCATCGCTAGCCTTAGGCACCTCGCCATGACCTTCGGTAATCACCTTATACTGCAAACCGCTAGGCAACACCTTTACACCAGGTTTCTTGGCATTAGCAGCAAGGAACTTCTCGCCGGCACCAGCCAAAGCTTCCTTCTGGAAATCGGCAGCAGCCTTAGAGGTAAAGAATGTTGTATCATTAGCCAAAGCTGCGATAAAACCATTCTGGAACATAGCATGGCTGATAGAATCGCCTGTACTCTTCAACTCTTCCTTTGTGCCAGGATATACGCGCTTCTCTACCAGTTTGGCAACCTCCATACCTGCAGAATAAGCTACGGTCTTAGGATTGATACCCATGGCAAGCGCATCCTTGTAACCACGAAGGAAATTCTCCATATAGGCAGTATCTACCTGAAAACTCTGCTGGATATAAGGAATCAGACCACGAGTGGCATTCATACCAGCTACATAACTCAAAGAATCGGCTGATGATTTCAACTCAACAAGAGTAGCCGCCTTCTTAACCTTCTTCTTGCTTGCAGCACTAGCTGTAAACAAAGAAGCACCCGCCACGAGGACGAGTGCTGTCATTAATATTTTCTTCATTTATAAAGTCCTCTATAAAAATGAGTTCCCACAAAAATTACTTGCCACCTACTGAAATCAACTCAATCTTGAAGATTAATACAGAGAATGGCTTGATCTGACCCTGCTCGCGCTCACCATAAGCCAACTGCTGAGGAATGTAAACCTCCCAAACAGAACCTGCTGGCATGTGAACCAAAGCCTCAGTCCAACCCTTGATAACCTGGTTAGCACGGAGATCTACGGCCTGACCACGCTTGAAAGAAGAATCGAATATCTTGCCGTCGATTGTCTTACCCTCGTAGTTAACCTTAACCATAGAAGTATCCTTTGGCATAGGGCCGTTACCCTCCTTGATTACCTTGTACTGAACACCTGAAGGCAGAGTAACAACTCCTGGCTTCTTCTTGTTGGCAGCGAGGAACTTCTCACCAGCAACCTTGTTAGGACCATATTCCTTCTCCATGTTCTTAGCCTTGATAGCCATCATCTTAGCCTGAGCTATCTGAGCAGCCTGCTCAACAGTCATCAAGCCCTTCTTGCCAGTAGTACCTGTGATGAAACCAGCCATGAAGTTCTTCAGAGAGATAGACTTTGTAGAATCCTCACCGAATACCTCATGGTTGATACCCTTAACCATCTGGTTGCTGATCTGCTGACCAATCTGAATACCTGCGTAGTAAGCAGCCTTCTTCTTGTCGTCACCAGCGTTGGCACCATCGTTAAGACCCTTGATGAAATCATCCATGTAAGCGGTATCAACGCCCATGCGCTCTACCATAAACTCCTTCAGACCCTGAGTCTGAGACATACCCATAGCATAGCTCATTGTATCAACATCAGTCTTGAGGTCTGCCTTAGGAGTAGAATTGCCACAACCTACGAATGTAGCAGCAGCACAAGCCACGAGGGCTCCGAAAAATAACTTTTTCATTTCTTTATTTATATTTTAAATCTTTATTTTATCTATTATATTCCAGGATTGCCTTTACTTTGTTTAAGGATCTCTGCTAACAGATTACTTAACGGCAACGAGCTCTACATCGAAAATCAATGCTGAGAATGGAGGGATAGATGCACCTGCACCACGCTCGCCATAACCCAACTGATAAGGGATGAAGAAACGGAACTTGGCACCCTCGGTCATGAGTTGAAGACCCTCTGTCCAACCAGCGATAACCTGGTTCAATGGGAAGGTAGCAGTCTGACCACGGTCGTAAGAACTGTCAAACTTAGTACCGTCGATAAGCGTTCCCTCGTAGTGGCACTCTACCTGATCGGTAGCCTTAGGAGCCTTGCCATTACCCTCGCGCAAAACCTGATACTGCAAACCGCTCTTAGTAGTGATGATACCATCCTTCTTGCCGTTCTCGGCGAGGAACTTCTCACCAGCTTCCTTAGCAACCTTGCCCTTCTCGGCAGCAGCAGCCTGAGCCTTAGCCTCCTGCTCTGCAAAGAAGTTCTGTACCAACTCCTGAGCCTCCTGCTCGCCGAGCTGAAGTTTACCGGCGATGGCATCCTTTACAGCCTGTGCAAAATCATCAATATTCAAACTCTCTGCACCCATAGAAGCCAACTGGCGACCGATGCCGATGCCCAAAGCATAACTTACTTTATCCATAAAATTTATTTATAATAATGTATTAATAATCTTAAAATGTACTTTTTGTCCTTAAAACGAGTGCAAAGATAACATTTTTCTCGCTTAAAACGATGTTATTTGCAGAAAAATTGCTAAATTTGTGCATTCTTAATAAAAAGATTAAGAAAATATGAATAATTAAAACGTGATAAGATGAAGAAACTCGTATTTTTAACCGGTGCAGGCATGTCTGTGGAGAGTGGTTTCAAAACTTTCCGTGGCAATGATGGATTATGGGAAAACTATCCTGTAGAACAGATAGCTACCCATGAGGGATGGGAAGCTGACCCTACCCTAGTAACAAACTTCTACAATATGTTGCGCCATAAACTCTATGCTGCGCAACCTAACGAGGGGCATAAACTTATCAAGGAACTGGAAAAAGACTTCGATGTGACGGTAATCACCCAGAATGTAGATAATCTGCATGAGAAGGCTGGTTCCAAGAACGTAATCCACCTGCATGGCGAACTGTCAAAGGTTTGCTCATCCCGCGACCCTTACGACTATCGCTACATCAAGGAATTACCAGAGGACAACTGCGAGGTAAAGCCAGGTACCGAAGCTGGAGATGGAAGCCTGTTGCGCCCATTTATCGTTTTCTTCGGCGAAAGCGTTCCTATGATTGAGCCGGCAGCCGAAGCTGTACAGCAAGCCGATATCTTCGTCATTATCGGAACTTCACTCAACGTTTATCCTGCTGCAGGTCTGATTTCATATACCAAGCCTCACATTCCTATCTATCTGATAGACCCAGGTGCCGTAAACACCAATGGATATTACAAGATAGAACACATCATGAAAGGGGCTTCTGAAGGTATGAAGGAACTGAAGGAAATATTGGAAAAGTAAATACATTCAGAATACATAAACAACAAAAGCAAACGGGGAAGCATCCATTGATACTTCTCCGTTTGCTTTTATTACTTTAATTTCTTTCTATCAATAATATTCTGTATTATACAGCCACAGATGTTCTGACTCCCATACGGGCCTCGGCGACATTAACCACATAATCACCCAGCTTTTCGCATTCCTGAATGATATCCATATACAATGTACCTACACCATAGGTATAAAGATGGTTATCCACATCATCCAGGTTCTGGTTTCTCAACTGAGTACGATAATTATTTATCTCTGTCTCGATATTGTACGTACGATTCAGATTGATAGAATGGCGTTCATGAGCAAACATATAGTTCATCTGAGTCAGCGCCTCATCTACCAACTTAAACATCTGATGAATATTTTCATTCTGCTTGGCGGTAAACTCCTCCTTGTTTTCACCCTTTCGCTTAATGGTGCGGGCAAGGTTGAAGCAACTGTCACCAATACTCTCTATCTCAGAAATCTCACGCAACATCGCACGGATCTTCGCCTTGGTATCATCACTCAGATGAGCATCACTCACCTGATCAAGATACTTGGCAATCTCAATCTCCATATTATCAGAAATACCCTCATACTTCTCGATACGCTCATAGAGCTTGTCGAAAGTCTTGGAATCCTGTGTTTCCAGCAACTCTCTCACCATACCAAACATACGGTGGATGCGCTCGCCGAAACTGCCGATTTCCTGCTGTGCTTCAAAAACAGAAAGTTCCGGTGTCTTCATGATGCCAGCCTGGATAAAGCGCAAACGGAAATCTTCATCCTCCTTATCTGCCTTAGGCTTGATAAGCTTGCAGACAACTTTTTCCAACTGTGGGATAAACCAAATCAGAACGCCCGTGTTACAAACATTGAAACAGGTATGGAACATCGCCAGAACAATTGGCAGCAACTTCGCCTTCTGTGCCGCAGACATACCACCATTAGGATCGTACCCCACGATAGAGCAAACGAAATCTACAAATGGATAGAACAGACAGAGAACCCAGATGACACCAAAGACATTGAATACCAGATGGGCCAAGGCTGCACGACGAGCCTGGGCATTGGCACCCAAAGCGGCAAGATTGGCTGTAGCGGTAGTTCCGATATTCTCACCCATCACCAAGGCAATACCCAAATAGATAGGGAGTACGCCTGTAGAACAGAGTAAGATAGTTATAGCCATCACAGCTGCCGAACTCTGTACGATACAGGTTATAAGTGTACCAATCAGGAGGAAGACTACAATCGTAAAATGACTCTTCGTATCAAAAGATCCAAAGAAATCGATAACCGCCGGATTATGTTCCAGATCGAGAGCCTTACCCGCACTACTCAACAGAACGAGCGAGAAGAAGAGAAAGGCGATACCAAAAAGGAAATCTCCGAAATAACGGCGCTTCTTACTATAAATCAGCATAATGCCGAGGAAGAACGCAGGGAATACGACAATCGTTAAATCTACATTATAACCCAGCGACATAATCCATGCCGTAAACGTGGTACCAATGTTGGCACCCATAATAACGGAAATAGCTTGGGCTAAAGTCAGCAAACCTGCATTTACAAAAGAAACCGTCATAACGGTAGTTGCAGAGGAACTCTGAACGGCACAGGTAATAAAGGTACCTGTAAGCATTCCCGTAAATCGATTGGTTGTCATAGCGCCCAAAATGTGGCGCAACTGAGATCCTGCCATCTTCTGCAAGGCCTCACTCATCACCTTCATACCATAGATGAGCAAAGCTAAAGAACCGAGAATCTGAAAAAAAATCACAAGATATTGACTTGTATCCATATTCATTTGTATTTGTGGAAATGTTTGTTACGTTTCGGTTGCAAATATAATAAGAATTTCCGTTATTACGAAATATTTATTACGAATATTTTAAATTGTAACAGCATTGTAATATTGATGGCAAAAAGCATCTGTAATCGCCCATGCTTAATAGAAGAAAAAAGAAATGGCAGATGTATGCCCATATCATTGCATGGAACAACATCTGCCATTCGTTAATAGGATTTGATTCTACTACCTATCTTATTCCTGTCTGAACATCAAATAAGACGCTTTTCCCGTACCACTCATAGATGGAGAGACATCCGTCTTCAACTCACCTGCTGAGCCAACCATCGGGAATTGATAAACATGATAGCCAGTAGCTGTATTGGTAACAATCACCATATCATTGAAACTTTCCCCATTTTTATCCGTACCTGTAAAGTTCTGGATAAAAGAAATGTTCTCACCCTCGGCAAAGGTCTTCACCGGACAATCCTCGCCTGTAGTAACCTTGTGCATATACAACTTGTTGTCTATAGCATAGTAGATGACAGAGGCAGTCTGAGGAGAAGCCATAATCTTTGCATGATTCAAAGGACTATCCGCAGCAAAATCATAATATTTAGCCTGACATACATAAGGAGGGGAAGTAGAAACATCAGCTACATAATACTTACCATCCTCGCCACTCTTTGCGACAATATAGAATTTAGCAGAAAAACCGCCAATATGCGGAACGACAGCAGAAACCTGCATGTCTTTATCTTTGAATTCTGTAAAGTCACCGCCAAGGAGAGATGGAGCATTTTCCACCGTTCCTTCAGTGCTGCAATTTACAATCATCTGATTCTTCATATCATAAGCAAACTCAACCATAAAGCCTAATACTAACGAAGGATACAACTCATAATCGCCTGCTCCTTGATAGCCCCATTTGCCTATCTCGGAACCCATCGCATGAAGTTTGCCATTGTTTATCAAATAACAATGATCAATATCCCAACCTTGGTCACGGAAAGAAGAATCAATGAAAAGCTGACTGAAATTTATATGAGAAGGAGCCTCATAAAACTCTTGCTCCAAATTCTTCAACAAACTGAAGTCACTACCATTCAAGGTGATGAAATCCTGGGTTGACATGATATGATAAGCAGAGAGTCCTGTTTCCTTGGTAGTTGTACCATTCGTATTTTCCTCCTCATGATTATACGAAGCATTGAGGAACACCATACCGACAGGAGAGCCCTTCAGAGGTTCCATGCCCAGAGAAGAGGTCAGGAAATCATTGACGGTCTTCTGACCATCCAAAGAATAGTAATCGAAATCAGTTCCGCCAGACACTTCTTTCATGACATACCATCCGCTTGTTACGTCGGAAGCTGTTACCGTAAGAGGAGCCTCAACTGAACAGAAAACTCCATTCGACTGATTGGTCACCTGATAATACAATGTATATTTACCCTCTTTCAGATTGACAGGAACATCTAGAATACGCTCCTGTGACAATGTATCCTTCGTTACATTATAAGTACCACTAGAAAGAGTATACCAGAGGTAAGTGAAATTATCCCCTTCACCACCTTTCATCTGAGGCACTATCTTCAATACATCATTTACCTTGACCGTGGCTCCTTCCATGGAACCCAAAACTACGCCAGCAGCATCATCTTCCGAGATATAGTCGTAGTTACCCTTGTCTTCATAACAACTTGTAAACAGCCCCAAGGCCATTGACAAGCAGAGCAACATTTTTGTTATTCTTTTGTTTGTCATAATCTTCTAAACTTTAAGTTTCTATCCTCACTTTACGAATGTCAAGAGACTATTCCCAAACATAAGGATTCTCAAATTCTACAAGTGTACCATCTGCCTCTTGCAAAGGTTGGTCATGAGTGGAATTGTATTCAAACATCTTAGACTTCAACTTACCATTCAAATAGATGAGATAGTCATGGTCCTCAGGCACCTCATCAAAATTGGTAATACCTGTAACGTCAATGATAAAGCGCATCTTGACCGTACCCCAACTTGCACCGAAAGCATAATACCAGGCCTTCCAGTTGATAGGTTTCATCGCCTGAGAAGAGAAAGAAATGACCGTGCTGTCTTGTTCCACAACTCCCAAACCGAAATTATCATTAGGGCGTATGCCTATCTTCAAATTAACAGTCTGTGTATCCAAACTCTGGTCTTTCAACAAGATGATAGGCAATTTTACCTCGCTCTTGCCTGCAGGAATCACCATCGCCTGTTTCATCTCATCAGTATCAAAACCCAGGTAATGCACACCAGCCTGAGCTGCGCCAGCCTCTCCTGCATTTTCCTGATAAAGCGTAAAAGCCCTATCTACATCGGAAACTGGCCCCATCGCATGTACCGTGATATCGACAGAACTTCTATCCCCGTCATCTTCTGCATAGAAGAACGAGAAATTGATGTCATCATTCGCAAAAAACAAGGCAGGTTGCCCCTCGTATGCCATCGGCTCGTTTTCCGAGCAGGAAGCCAAGGTCAATATTCCCAAGGCTGCCATCAGAATAAATATATATTTCTTCATGTTTTAATCTACATTTTTGATTGGAATATTACTCAAAAAGAATGGTAACATTACTCATACATGGTTTGACTCTTTGGCTTTGGCAATTGGTAAGCCCCTACAGGAACCGTATAGCTTGTAGGCCAAGAATAAGCTGAATAATTATGCTTTTTGTAGAAGAAGAACATTTGTCCCTCGCCCATGAACTCCTTGCGCCATTCCTTCTCCATACGAGATACCACAACAGGCTCACTGGTCAAAGTCTCATCAAGAGAAGCATCCAAACCACGAGATAGTCGCCATGTGACAAAATAAGGTTTCATCTCTGTAAGCGACGCATCCTCAAACAAGATGAAATACATCTCGCTCAGGCGCATCACTGGCATCGTGTTGTAACCATACCAAGAACCATTGTGTTGGTATTTGAGAAAATGATACTCTGACACTGCGGCATTGTCAGCCATCTGATTCTTCCAGTAGCGACTTCCCTTAAAACGGATATCATCAGGATAAAGAGTTGACTCGTAAGCCGTTTTTACATATTCTTCCTTTTGGGTGAAAAGAGGGTGTGAATTGGAATAGTACTCCTGATAGATGTCATCCTGGAAACTTGAGTTATAGACACCATAGAGCTGCTCCATCTTCATGGTCAGATTGGCATTGCTATGAGCTGAATAATAATCCTCATCACAAAGAGAGAACACCTGCTTCCCTGCCTTGTCTTTGGCCTCTATCACCTTCTTGGCATATTCTACCGCCTTCTCCTTATCACCTATCCAATAATAATAACGAGCCTTTGCTCCTATCACTGCCCAATAATTGAAATGCAACTGACGATAGATTTCATTCTCGCTCAAATCAACATCGGTATCGTCTGCATCATCTGAACGGTCTGGGTCGTCTGCACTCGCCTTGGTTTCCACGATAGGATCAGATACAGCAAGAAGACTCTCTGCCTTGTCCAGGTCGGAGAGAATATCGGCTTTTACCGCATCATAAGATTCCGACTTCAGTTTTGCCACATCATTGGTCAATTCCTTGACGTATGGGATACACAACTGAGAACCATCAGCACCATCAGGCATAGGACCATAGAATCTCAGCAAGTCCAAATGCAGGAAGGCACGCAAACCATAAAGTTCTCCTTCCATCATCTGGCGCTGGGTACCAGAGAAGCTGACAGAAGAGCCCTGCAAGTTGGTCAGGATATTGTTGATCTGTGCGATAGCAGTATAATAGTTTGACCATAGGTCGTCCAATGTTGTCTCCACATTAGAATTAGTATAGTCATTCTTCGCCAAATAGAAGGCTGAAGGATCGGTTCTCTCTGAAGGAGAGGCCCAGGTATGCGCCAGGAACTCTGGCACAAACATAGATGCCTGGACACCATAAAGAGGCTTCTGTCCCAAGAGGATATATACGCCAGACATCGCATTGCGATAACCAGCCTCGGAAGAGAACAAATCTCCCTCTCTCACTTCGGTCTTAGGACTTACATCCAGCCAGTCGCTGCAACTGGTCAATGAGGAAGCTGCTCCCAAGAGAAGCAACATTGAATATATTGTCTTTTTCATCACGTTCTGTTTTACATTAATAATCCTTTTAGAATCTCAAAGTCAAAGAGAAAGTATAAGTACGGGCGTATGGATAATCGGTACCACGCTCACGCTTGACACTTGACATATACAACAAATCCTCTGCATATCCTGCAATAGATACATACTCAAATGGCAGATGCACCTTCTTGAGCCAAGTAGCAGGAAGATCATAGCTTAAGGAAAGAGTATTCAGACGCAAGGTATTCTCATCCTCCACAAAACGGCTTGTTGCGTATGTCGTAGAGAAGTCGTTGATTGCCTTGTATCGTGCATTTGTATTCTCCGGACTCCAGCGGTCATAAAGAGCACGTCTGTCGCTATTGTTGTAAGGATAGTTATTCTCTATCTTACTTGCTAAAGTACTATTGTATATCTGACCGCCGAAGCGATAACTGAAAATGGCGCTCAACTGCCATCCCTGATAACGCAAGCGAGTATTAAATGTACCTTGGTACTTTGGTTCACTGATACCACAAGCCACCTTGTCCTTGCTATCCCAAACATAGGTAAGCGTACCATCCTTCTTTACATAGATTTCCTTACCATTACTTGGATCAATGCCCTGGCTGCGAACTGCGAAAATCGTATTGATACTCTCGCCTTCCTTATACATGAAACTTGGATTTACATCCTCTTCATTCTCCATCAAGGAATTCAAGTATTCCAGATAATTGCTTATTTTCTTAATTTTGTTGACATTATGTATCATGGTTCCACCAACAGACCAGATTACCTGTCTCTTGGTATCACGAATAAGATAGGCATTGGCACCCAATTCGAATCCGCGATTCTCTACTTGTCCCACATTTCCTTTGAAACTGCTGAAACCTGCAGAAGTTGGCAGGTTGACATCAGAAAGCAAATCATCGGTCAACTTGTTGTAATAGTCAAAATTCAAGGCAAACCGATTCTTGATGAGTTCCAAATCAAAACCCACGTTCCACTGCTTGGTTTTTTGCCATTTCAATTCAGAGTTGCCTATACCCATCAATTTGACACCATACAAGCCATTGAAGTTATAGCCATCAATAGTATTATAGCTGGTGAGAGCCTGATATGGAGAGAAGGATTGCGAACCACTCGTACCATAACTCAAGCGAAGACGAGCCACATTGATGAAATTATTTCCCTTGAGGAAATGCTCATTATGGATATTCCAACCAGCACCTATGCTAAAGAAAGGAGCAAAACGATTGTCCTTACCAAACTGAGATGAACCCTCCGTCTTGAATGTTCCATCTACGAAATAACGGTCTGCATATGTGTAATTGAAATTTCCTGTTACACCGACACGGCGTACCGTACTTTCATAGCCATATGGAGTAGTACCCTGAGCATAAGCGGTAGCTGCACCCAAGAATGCCATATTGCTATTGGTGATACCTTCTGCCTGGAAAGAGTAGTCTTCAGACTTGGTTTGTGCTAAAGTATATCCCAAACCCACATAAAGAGAATGTAAGTCGGCAAATGTCTTGGAATAGTTGGCTGTTATATTCAGCTCATACTGGCTATTCTCACCGGTACCATATGTATAAGTACCCTTCCGACCATAATCAGAAGTAGCATACTCGTCGAAGGCAGTATTCTCTGCTGGTACATAGACATCACTTCTGTTTTTTTCGCTGGTCACTCCTAAGGAACCACGCATGAAGAAAGCATCATTAAGGTGCCATTCTATAGCAAAGTTGTTGGTAATGGAGGTATATTTGCTCTCATTCTTCTGAGGCAACATTGCATTATAGAGAGGATTATAGACCGTGACGCGAGAGTTCAAGCCCAAGGAAGGGTAAGAGGTATCGTCCTCCAATTTCTTGGCATAATTACCATCAGTTCCAAATGGAGTATAATAAGGATTTACAGAAGTATAGTCGCTGAACGAGCCGTATGGAGAATTCTTGGATGTGTTACTGGAAATCTGAAGGTCGTTCTGGAACGTAAGGTTCTTATATTTATAAGACAAGAATACGCCACCCGTGAATGTATTGCGGGCAGATCCCTTCATTGCACCATTAATATCATTGTAAAGCAAATTGCCAGAATAGCGGAACACATCATCTCCACCCTCTACGCGCAAACTATGCTTATGACCGACACCGGTACGAATAGGATACTTAAGCCAATAAGTATCAATACCTCTGGCAGCATTCATCATTCGGGCATTGTAGAGATTGTCAAGACTCTGCTGTCTCTTGGCATCATCGGCAGCGGTATAGAGACCAGCCTGCTTCTCGTATTTCAGTTTCTCATCAGCATTCATCAAGTTATAGCCAGTAAGATCTGGAGCCTCAACAGTCAAGGTTCCTTTATAGGTAACACGCAGACGACCACTCTCTGGTTTCTTGGTTGTAATAACCACAACACCATTGGCACCACGTGTACCATAAAGCGCTGTAGCAGAAGCATCCTTCAAGAGGGTAATGCTCTCTACCTGATTTTCATCCAAATCGTTGAAACGCTCCAAACTTACTTCAAAGCCATCCATGATAAAGAGCGGAAGATTGCTGGATACCTTATTGCTGGAATTGTTTTGCATACTCTTCACGTCAGTTCCTAAAGCAGTGGAACCACGCATGGTAATATCAGGCATTTTGTTTGGGTCACTACCTATCAAATCGTTGGTCACGATATTGAAACTTGGATCCACATTAGAAAGTGAAGACAAAAGATTGGAGTTACCTGCCAATTTCAAATCCTTGGAAGTAACAGTCTTGGCAGAGCCCGTATAGGTCTCTCGACGCTTATTGAACATACCTGTCACAACGACTTCCTTCAAAGAAGAAGCATCGTCCTTCAACCTGATAACCAGATTGCGGAAATCCTCCTGACATCTGAACATATAATGCTCAGACTTCATACCTATATAAGAGAAATTAACATCTACGGCACGACCACGATTCAATTGCAAAACAAAAGTACCATCAGTATATGTGACAGTAGCAATCTTGCTGTTCTTTCCAGCCTGCACGGTCACACCTGGCAAAGGTTCGCCATTCTCATCGACAACCTTTCCTTGCAACACGACAGTCTTTCCCGCCTTTACATCGGAAGACAACGAAATATTGGAAACCTGAGGAATCTTCTTTGATATGGAAACAAATTTTCCATTGATGGTAAAATCCAAAGGAAGATTGCCTAAAACTTGCGATAAAGCCTTATGGATATCTTTAGAAGAAGGCATCGACTGAGCCTTGTAATTTTTCACATCATCATAGGAATACATGATTCTGTAACCTGTGAGTTTTTCTACTCTCCTAAACGCATCCACCAATGATGATTGCTCCTTTATCTTCACCATCTGCTCTCCTATCCAGTCATTGGCAAGCAGCGGTCTGTTACCAACCACTGCTGCCCGACTATAAACGAGAGAGAGAGGAGAGATAAATGACGAAAGCAACGCCAATGTGGTTACTCTTGACTTAAAATCTCTCATAACATTATTATTTAGTTTTCTATTTTTCAAATGATATTATTGTATAATCGAATGACTAATGATATCCTTATTATCCAACTATTTCCACAACCTATTTGTTGGGAACATAGTTGAGATGCATATCAAAATTTTCCTTCATCATATCTGCGGTGCGCAAGGTTCCACCTGCATAGCCTTTGTTCTCTCCCTTGCTATTGAAGAGTAAGAAGCAAGGGAACGACTCTGCGATCTCGTATTTTGTCACTACAGCATCGCCTTGCTTGCTCTTGACATCCACAAACATACAAAGGAAGTTCTTGTTGAGATAATCAGCTATGCCAGCATCGTTGAAGGAATATTTCTCCACATATTCCGACTTGTAGTCACCATCCGTGAAGAAAACCATCAAGTTTTTCTTCTTAGCCTTTGCAGCCTTGATACCTTTCTCTACATCCATACCTGCCATGAACTTCACCTTGGTCTTAGGGGTCGCCTTAGGAGATGCCGTCAAGTTAGCTTGTCGCTCAGCCTTCGCCTTTGCTTCTGCTTCCTTCTGCATTCTTTCCATCATGGTATATTGGTCTTCCTTACCCAACAATGCATTTGTCAAAGCCTTGGCAAATCCCTCTACAGGGTTGCTGCCCACAATGCGGTTGTATTCCGTGCCATCAGGATTCAAGATAAGATAAGTAGGAAATGCCTTGATATTGAATTTCTCCACCAATTCCTTGCCATCAGCATCATGATCCACATCCACAGCATAGTTGACAAATGAATAGTTCATCATATTGCCAACACGCGTATCACGGAAGGTTGTCTTATTCATCTTCATACAAGCATGACACCAAGTAGCCCAGAAATCTACCAGTACTCGCTTATTCTCGCGCTTAGCCTGCGCCAAGACATCAGCAAAGCGAACTTCAGAACCCTTTATGAAATTCACGCCCTTTCCTTCGTCAATGATGGTATCTTTCTCTGCCACACGCTGCTGTTTTTCCTCTTGTTTCTCTTTTTGAATATCCTCTTTGGAAATAGGAGCCTCTCCCTTCAAGATACGCTCACAACGCTTCAGAAAATCATCCTGCATCGCCATGCCTTCAAAACGACTCATCTCCTTGCCATCGGCATCAAAAAAGATAAAGGTAGGATAAGCCGTTACCTGAAAAGTCTTGTTACGCTCAGGACCCTCTCCATGTTCCATGTCAAGCTGCATACATACAAAATGCTCATTCATGAACTTACCGAGTTTCTCATCTGGGAAAACATTCTTAGACATAAAGCGACATGGACCACACCAAAGGGTATAGCAATCCACCATCAGTTTTTTGTTTTCCTTCTTTGCCTCCGCCAAAGCTTCTTTAAAAGAACCTTTAAAGAACTCGGTACCCTTGGCATTCTCGGCCTCTTTAGTTTGCTGCACTTGTGACATGCTGCTTGCTGAAGAAATCATTGGCATCATCAGCAAACTTGCCACTGTCAAAATCAAAAATTTCCTGTTCATAACTCTTTTCTGTTTTTATCGTTTTATTATAAAAGCGGTCAAAGAGTAACATCGGGTACCTCAAAAACTTAAAAAAATCTTTTTCTTACAAGATTATTCTATCAAAATAGTATTGTTTTTCAGTTTTATCTTATTGTTTGAAATATCATTCAGCATTTTTATCGCCTCTTCAATTCCATTCCTGCGATTATACATATAGCGCAAATGTGTATTCAGCAAGGATTCATCGTGACAAACTACATTCACATTATACCAACTGCCCAATTGGAGCACAATTTCTCGCAAAGATGCATCATTAAAGAGTTGTATGCCATCCTTCCAACATGCTACATCATCCGTATCTACATGGCTAACAATGATCTTTCCCTGCTCATTCAGCACAGCATCCTCGCCTGGTACGATAATTTTACCTGCTACTTGGGTTTCCGTCTTATGGGTCAAGACAGAAGACACCTTGACGCTTCCTTCCACCAAAGTAACATGCGGATTGCTCTGGTCAAAAGCATTCACGTTAAATTCTGTACCCAATACGCTAGTCTGCATGTCGCCCGCTTTTACTATAAAAGGATGATAAGCATCATGAGTCACCTTAAAATATCCCTCACCCTGTAATTCTACTTCTCGATTTTTACCTTTAAAGGCAGTAGGATAGATAAGACGACTATTAGCATTGAGCCACACTTGCGTACCATCAGCCAAAATCAGTTTCATATCCTTACCTTCTGGCACAACTACAGTATGACGCTCAACTTTCACGGAAGAAGCCAATTTTATCTCATTCCCATTTATTACTTGTTCATGATCCTGTTCATCCAAAACAACAATTTCTGCAGACTGTTTTCTTGCCTCATAAAGCGAACCAGGAGTTGCCTTGTCTAACTTAAAAGATATCAAGAATATGATGAAAGCTATCGCTGCAACAGAAGCAATAGTCATCCATAATGTTCTAATGGAGAAAAAACGGACCTTTAGTTGTTCATTTCGGGAAGTAGTTTTTACTTCGGCAGAAGGTGCAGTCATACGAGCGGCAAGTCTTTTCCACTCCATATCCACATCAGGAGTTTCCATCTTGTCCCTCATCAGAGCTTCGGTAACCATCTGTTCCAATAAGTTCTGGTCTGCATGATCTATATTGTTTCGTTTTTTGTCTGACATTTTATCTATTCCTTATTATATATAAAGCGATTTATTTAGAATTAAAGGTACTCCAGAAATCAATTCTTTAACTTTTTTTATTGGAGTTCAATTTTTCCCTAAAAAATTTCAAAGCGTGCATCACATGTTTTTTTACTGCACTATCGCTAATACCCAATTCTATAGCTACTTCACTATACGTTTTTCCTTGTAAATAATGAGCCTCCAGAATTTCACGGGTTCTTGGAGTCAAACACTCCATCAAATTTAAGATTTGCACCACCTGTTCCTCATGTTCTAAAAAATCCATTGCATCTTCCGCTTTCTCGCTGGTATATGCAATATAATTGGAATAACGTTGGTGAACAGCTTGCTTACGATAATAATCCGCACAACGATGTCTAACACTGACAAATAAGTAATTGAGTGCTTCATTTATTTGCAAATGGGGATGATGAGTAAATAAATATTCGAAACTATCGGACACAATATCTCTCGCAGCCTCCTCATCATGAAGAAGACTGAGTGCCAAATAATAAATCTTCGAATAGTTTGCCTTAAAAAATCCCTCAATTTCCGTTGCTTGCATCTGTTCTGTAAATTCTCAAAGTAATACACTCTTCTATTTTCGCCTGCAAATTTATGAAAAAAAATCGGAACGAATGTCCTTTTTGTGACATATTTAATAAAAAACGAAAAAAAGATGCCAAGAAACTTTGTTTTCTCCTTTTTTTTTTGTTTCTTTGCCTTATAAAACTAATAATAGTCATAATTTATGGGAAAAGGTAAAAAAGGTGGCAAAAGAATGAACAAAGCGCAGCTCACTGAGATGCTGCAGGAATTCTTTGCCGAAAGACCGGGCGAAACGCTCAGCTTTAAAGAGATATTCCGTTCCCTCCATCTTACGACGCATCCACTCAAGATGCTGGCGATTGACATTATGGAGGAAATGGCATGGGATGACTACCTGGCTAAGGTAAGTGATAATTCTTATCGCCTGAATCAAAGCATACAGGTGATGGAAGGTAAATTCGTTAGAAAGGCAAATGGCAAAAACTCTGTTATCCCTGATGATAGCGAGAAGCCTATTTTCGTTTCTGAACGTAATTCGATGGGAGCACTTAATGGCGACAGGGTGGAATTCACCTTCCTGGCTCGTCGTAAGAATCACATCAAGGAGGCACAAGTCAACAAAATCCTTGAACGCGCTAAAGATACCTTCGTAGGACGTCTGAAAGTAGATAAGGATCTGGCTTACCTCGTGACACCTGGCGATGTCTTTGCTCACAACATCATCATTCCTAGAAGAAAGGTGAAGGGAGGAAAGACTGATGACAAGGCAGTAGTCCGGATTATCGAGTGGCCGGATGGAGAAAACAAGAGTCCTATTGGCGAGGTTGTTGACATTCTTGGCCAGATGGGTGATAATGATGTTGAGATGAATTCTATTCTTGCTCAATATGGATTACCTTATAAATATCCAAAGAATGTAGAAGATGCAGCCAACAAGATAAGCGGCGAAATCACAGAACAGGATTACAAAGAACGAGAGGACTTCCGCAAGGTATTCACTTGCACCATCGACCCGAAGGATGCCAAGGACTTTGATGATGCCCTTAGTATCCAGAGATTGGAGAATGGTAACTGGCAGGTAGGTGTTCATATCGCAGATGTGTCACATTACGTCACAGAGGGCAGTATCATCGACAAGGAAGCCGTGAAACGTGCAACATCTGTATATCTCGTAGATCGCACCATCCCGATGCTCCCAGAGCGTCTCTGTAACTTTATCTGCTCGCTTCGTCCTAATGAGGAAAAACTTGCGTACAGCGTCATCTTCGAACTCGACAACAATGCCGAAGTCAAGAACTATCGCATCGTTCATACCGTCATAGAGAGCGACCGCAGATATAAATATGAAGAGGTACAGGAACTCCTCGAAGCAAATGGTGTGATTGATGGTACTGGCGAACCTGCTCCAGCAGAAACCAAGGAACACCCTTATCAGGGAGAAAACGCACTTCAACTCATCACGCTTGACAGACTGGCTAAGAAACTGCGTGCCGCAAGATTCAAAAATGGTGCTGTTAAGTTTGACCGCGAAGAGTTGCATTTCGACGTTGACGAAAAGGGAAAACCAGTAAGCTGCTACTACAAGCGCTCTAAGGATGCCAATAAACTCGTAGAGGAATTCATGCTACTCGCCAACCGTACGGTGGCAGAAAGTATCGGAAAGGTAAAGAAAGGAAAGAAGCCAAAGACGCTTCCTTATCGTATTCACGACAATCCTGACCCACAGAAGTTGGAAACCTTGCGTGAATTCGTTGTGAAGTTTGGTTATAAGATGAAAACAGAGGGTACAAAAGGCGCTACAGCAAGAAGTCTCAACAAGTTGATGTCTGATTGCGAAGGAAAACCAGAGAATAATCTCATCCAGATGGTTGCACTCCGTGCCATGATGAAGGCAAAGTACTCCGTTCACAACATCGGACACTTTGGACTGGCTTTCGAATACTATACCCACTTCACCTCACCTATCCGCCGTTATCCGGATACGATGGTTCATCGCTTGCTTACCAAGTACGCAGATGGCGGCAGAAGTGCCAACGAGAAACATTACGAAGAACTCTGTGAGCATTGCTCTGAAATGGAACAGATTGCACAGAATGCAGAACGTGACAGTATCAAATATAAAATGGTAGAATTCATGGGAGATAAACTCGGCGAGGAATTCGATGCCCATATAAGCGGTATTACTTCTTACGGAATTTATGCTACCATAGACGAAAACCATTGTGAAGGAATGATTCCGATGCGCGACATCGCTGACGATTATTACGACTTCGACGAAAAGAACTTCTGTTTGATTGGTCGTCGTCACCATAATAAATATCAATTAGGCGATGCTATCCGCATCAAGGTGGCGCAAGCCAACCTGGAGAAGAAACAACTAGATTTCACCCTAGCCGGCGATTCGGCTCCTGTACGCAAGGAAAAGCCTGCAGCTAATACTTCTTCCAGCAAAGCGAAAAAGTCAAAGCAGAAGACACGAAATCACCGTAAAAACAAATAATATCAAATTGGGCTGACCTTATTGGTCAGCCTTTTTTATTTTGAATCTACACACATTTACAAAATCCAGGACCGAATAGGTAAAAAGATAAAAGGAGCCGCGTAATCTGTGGGATAAAGCTGCGATAAGAAAGCAAAACTGCATGAAAACAAAAAAGCCTCAGAAATCTTTCGAAATCTGAGGCTCTTGATAAAA
>JAJWAL010000149.1:0-6037 GCA_021618535.1 Segatella copri
AGTTTCGTAAGTAAGCCCCACACGCCCTGAAAGGGCAGAAGCTCCTAGCCCAGGGCATCGCCCTGGGTGTTTATGGGCGCAAACCTGTCGCCCTGTAAGGGCAAAAGCTTTCAAATACCTGGCAATATACAAAGCTTTTGCCCTTACAGGGCGCCTTGCTGATTGTCATTATACCCAGGGCGATGCCCTGGGCTAGGAGCTTTTGGGCCTTCAGCCCGTTCTTGAACCACATGCGAAAGTTCAATAAATAATAATGTGATTTTCAGAAATGGTTTGATGATAATGACAAGAATGGACTGGAATATAGACCTTTAACGTTAAAATAATGCAAGAAGTTTGGCGGTGTGAGGGGAAAAAAGTATTTTTGCAAACTAATTCAGTAAAACGTTTAAAAGGAGAAGATTATGAAACAGATATTAGTTACGGTAGATACTAACCAGCCTCTGCAAAACATTCGTAAGGCTATTAATATGCTTCGTGGTGTTGTGTCAACTACAGTTGTAAAAGAGCCTGTCTTGACAAAGACACAGAAGCAGCAAGCTTTTGTGAAGGAAAGTTTGACAAGAGCTTTGCAGGAAGTGAAACTTGCAAAGTTGGAAGGAAGAAAACTACCAGATGCAAGGGATTTATTAAAAGATTTAGAAATGGAAGATTGACATGAAAATACATGTTGAATATGGCTCTGAGTTTAAAAGACAGTTTAAACGTTTGGCTAAAAAATATCATTCATTGAAATCTGACTATGATGCTTGGTTAGATGAAATTTACAAGAATCCTCTTGTTGGAGATGACCTTGGTGGCGGCGTTCGTAAGATAAGAATGACCATTGCGTTCTTTTTCCTATTCATATTAATGGATATCAGACTCTTCTGCTGCTGATGCTTTGTTTTCCCTGGGTTGTGGGTTGGGTATGAAGCCAAAGATGGCAACCAGACAACTCATCAAAGGACTGATGATGTTGAAGAAGCAGAAGGGGAGATAGACAAGTTAGTTTTTCATTTACTTTGCGTTTTCATCCGTTTCTTCAACGCTTTTTTTCTGTGTATTCGGCAAGAATCCTGCTATGATGCCGAGCAATGGCAGGAAGGCACTCACCTGGAAGATAAACTCGATGCTCGTCTTGTCTGCTAACCAGCCGAAGAAAGCAGAGCCCAAACCTCCCAAACCAAACATCAGTCCGAAGAAAATGCCGGCTATCAGTCCTACTTTATCTGGCATCAGGTCGGTGGCATATACCACGATGGAAGAGAAAGCCGAGGCAATGATCAATCCTGACAGGAAGGTAAAGATGATGGTCCACGTGAAGTTGACGAAAGGCATGGCGATGGCGAAAGGTGCTGCTCCCAGAATGGAAAACCAGATGACATACTTTCTGCCGAACTTGTCACCCAACATACCTCCTGCCACAGTTCCTATGGCAAAGGCAGCAAGGAATACGAAGAGACACAGCTGTGAAGTCTGTACCGAGACACCGAACTTATCCATCAGGAAGAAGGTGAAGTAGCTCGTGATGCATGCCGTATAAAAATACTTGGAGAACACTAGCATGATGAGGATAAACAGTGCCCAATACTTCACCCTTTTAGAAATATGGGTATTGAGAAGCGGTTGTTTCTGCGGATGGTTCACCACGTAAGCCAGTCGTGCCTTGTACCAGAATCCCAATCTTACCATGATGATGGCAGCGAGGAGGGCTGCAAGGGCAAACCAGGAGATGGCATGCTGTCCGAAAGGCAGGATGATGATGGCAGCAAGCAATGGTCCTATTGCAGAGCCTCCATTGCCACCCACCTGAAAGATAGATTGTGCCAGACTCTTCTTGCCTCCCGATGCCATCTGTGCCACTCTTGAAGCTGTGGGATGAAACACGGATGAGCCCAGACCTACGACGCTCACAGCCAGGAGAATCAGGAAGTAATTCTCGGCAAAAGCCAGCAGGAGCAGGCCCACCAAGGTGAAACACATGCCGAGGGAAAGAGCATAGGGACGGGGATGCTTGTCGGCATAAAGTCCTGTGAAAGGTTGCAGGATAGAAGACGTCATCTGGAAGACCAGCGTGATGATACCTATCTGTGCAAACGAGAAATCGAACTTATCCTTCACAATCGGATAGATGGAAGGGATAATCGACTGAATCATATCATTCAAGAAATGGGAAATACTACAGATGATGAGCATGGAATATACCGTACCCTCTACCATCGTAGGATTTCCCTTGATTTTACTACCTATTGACTTGATGTTCATTGTATTAATTTAAATTATTCTTTTTCATACAGTTCTATCGGCAAACCATCTGGGTCGCTGAAGAACACAAATCATTTCATTACTTCTTGAATTTTCATGCCAAGTAGTGTATTATATTGTACTTTTCGTGCAAAGGTAACAAGAATTTCCAGATTACGCAAGAAAAGGTATAACATAATGTTCTTTTTATAAAAAATTATTATTTCATGGAATTTTTCTTGGTTATTTGCCATTGCTAACCATTTTTTTTCTTAACTTTGCATTCACAATATTGAAGTTCAAAAACTAAAGGATTGATTATTATGCAGATATTATTGGCAAATGCCAAAATCATGTTTGATAAGGCAGACAGAAAGCCTATCTCCGTACCACTCTTCCAATCAGTTGCCAATATCTTGGCCGAAGAAATGGCAAGGATGGATGTAGATGAATTGGCTAGTCAGCTGGATTGCAGTAGCAAGATTGCAACTGAAAACTGGAAGCGATATCATAATTTTATGGCTGCAGAGAAGATGCCTGCTATCCTGGCTTACAATGGTCAGGCATACAAGCATCTGCGTGCCAGCTCTTTGGGCGAGGAGTCGTTAGAGTATGCCCAGAAACATCTCTGGATTACCTGTTTCCTCTATGGCTTACTTCGACCGATGGATGGCATCGTACCTTATCGCATGGAGCATTGCGTATCGCTTGAAGCCACAAACGATAAGCCAGTCAATCAGTTCTGGAAAGACAAACTGACCGATGTTCTCATCGATAGTGTGAAAGCAGACGATGGCATACTCATCCATCTCTCTACAGAGGAATATGAACATCTGTTTGACTGGAAGAGAGTATGTAAGGAACTAAAGGTCATTCAGCCCCTCTTTTATGTCCGTCAGAAAGACGGCAGATTGAAGATGCAGGCTGTCTGGGCAAAGTCGTGCCGTGGAGCCATGGTGAGATTCATCATGAACAACCAAGTTGCTACTCCTGAAGAATTGGCAGCCTTCAGTTACGAAGGTTTTGAATATGCACCAGAATTAGGAGAAGTAGCTTTTCCTCATTTCGTTCGTTGAAAACCACTTTTTTCATAAAAAACGAATGATACATTAAATATTTTTTGTATCTTTGCATCCATTAGAAAGATATGTACTGGCAGAGATAAACGTATAGGCACATAACTTGCCGGATAACGTCATAAAGATCCAGCAGGTATTTCTAAGTGGAACAAGCATTAAAGAATTACATTATGACAGAAGATATTTTTAAAGACCTGTGTCTTTGTGGCGAGACCACGAAAGTGCAATTTAAGGAAGCATTTACTTCACAAAAGGAAATCGCAAAGGAGATGATAGCCTTTGCCAATACCAAAGGTGGAGTAATCCTCTTTGGTGTAGAAGACAAATGCGGCAAACTTGCATGGTAAAAGCCATATCATTCTTCGGAAATGATCTTGCAGGTACACAATATCGTGACTCCAAAGAAATATTGGGCAATATGCCACAACTCTACGATAAAAGCATGGCTTTTCTCAAAGCCAATCTGCACAATGTGCAGGAAGAAGGTGCATCGTTCAATACATTAGGCAAGTTGGAGATAGCAGAAGAGGTTCTGGAAGAAGTTGTTCAAAATGCACTTGTGCATCAAGATTTGCTTCGTCCTGCTCCTATCCGTCTTTTCGTCTTTGACAACAGAGTGGAGGTTATCAGTCCTGGAGCTTTGGCTGGCGGACTAACAGAAGAGGATATACGCAATGGTAAGACCTACCAGCGTAATCCGTATCTGGCCACCTTTGCCACCAATGCCTTATATTATAAAGGTATAGGTTCGGGCATCGTGCGCATTCTTGCAGAATATCCTGATATTCGGTTGGAAAACGACGTAAACGGAAAAGAGTTTAAGGTAACGATACCGAGAACTATCCCAAATGGCAGTTTAAAGGATAGAAATACTACCCAAAAGGACAGTTTAAAGGATAGTAATACTATCCTAAAGGCATTAGAGCCTATACAGGCAGAAGTTCTAAAATACATAATGGCTCATCCGCAAGCAACCAGAGAGGAAATTGCAGATTCCATAGATGGAATATCATTTGGTGGAGTAAAATTCATTATAGCAAAATTGCAGAAGAAAGGCTTGCTGAAACGTGTTGGCGGAAGAAAACACGGAGAGTGGCAGGTATTAATTTAGAAACAAGATAATAGCAAAAATTAAAGTACTGATTTTTTCTAAGGGTGATTATGATAAATAGGCGGTACGTATATATCAGTTTGGAATTTGTACTTCGGAAATATGCGGGTGTCAAATATTGTTTCTTAATTATCGCAATTTCCGTATTTTCAATCTAGAAGGTCATGATGATAAAAATCTTTTGGTTTGATAGCGTATTACTTGCTCTCTGCAAGACGAATCACCTATAGTTGTACGACCGTAAGGCTACAGTTGTACGACTATATAGGCTATAGTTGTACAACTCTGGAGTTATAGTCGTACAACTATAGGGGTTATAGTTGTACGACTACAGAATTCCGGATTTCCGAAGAAATTAGGGAGATTTATAACACGTTGAATATCTGACGATTACGAATTTCGCCATATTTCCAATATTCTTCAAGAAATATTTTCCGAGCGGAAATTCGTGATTTTCAGAGGATTTAAATCATGATTTTGTAAAAAAAATAAACCTGGTCAACTGACGGAACATGACATCTGTATAATGACCACTTATACCTGAAATAGGGCTATTTTTGATTAATTAATAGTTATTTTACTCACATTTTAGCAAATATCATTACCTTTGCAATTAGTTTAAATTAAAACACGTAATATTAAGAATATGATTTCATTTGAAAGTGATTACAACAATGGTATGCTGCCAGAGATTCTAGAAGCTCTTGGCAAGACAAACGGTGATAAAACATCTGGTTATGGTTTTGATCCATACTCTGAATCTGCAAAAGAGAAAATCCGCAAGGCTGTGGACAATGAGAATGCTGAAGTGTTCTTCCTGATAGGCGGTACGCAGACCAACACCACGGTCATTGATTCCGTCCTCATGGGATGCGAAGGAGTAATCTGTGTGGAAACCGGTCATATCGAGGTACATGAATCAGGAGCAGTAGAAGCTTTCGGGCATAAGGTCATTACCCTGCCAGGAAAAAACAGCAAGCTGACAACCGGCACCCTGTCAGCCTATATGGATACCTTCCTAGCCGACGAATCGCATCCTCACATGGTACAGCCAGGCATGGTTTATATCTCGATGCCGACTGAGTTCGGAATGGTCTACACCAGAGAAGAACTGGCTGCGCTGTATGCAACCTGCCAGAAATATGGCCTCCGTCTCTTCATCGATGGTGCACGACTGGGATATGGTCTGGTTTCAGCGGCATGCGACTATGACTTGCCATTCCTTGCAAAACATTGTGATGTATTCTATATCGGTGGAACCAAGGTGGGTGCCATGATGGGAGAAGCTGTGGTATTCTCGGGCATGAAGGCACCGAAATACTTCTTCACCAACGTGAAGCGTCATGGAGCCTTGCTTGCCAAGGGCAGAATGCTCGGCATCCAGTTTGACACACTGTTTACGGATGAGCTCTATTTCAAGATATCGCGCCATGCCATCGCTATGGCTACCCGCATCCGCAGCATCTTCGAAAAGCATGGTATCGCCATCGCCTACGATTCCCCAACCAATCAGCAGTTTGTAGTACTCTCACCTGCCCTCTACGAGGCTCTTTCCCAAAAAGTAGCATTCGAGATATGGGAAAGAAAGAGCGAACATGAAATCATCTGCCGATTCGTGACA
>JAJWAL010000027.1:0-12267 GCA_021618535.1 Segatella copri
TGAAAAGTATCAATGACGATGTGATAGACAGATACAACGATATGCTTATCGAAGCTATCAGTATATGAGAGGAAGGTAGAGTTTTTCCGCCAACGATGCAGGAAAAATTACGTCACGACGTAGCAGTAGCTACGTCACGACGTAACAACAACTACGTCCCGACGCAGTGACAGCTACGTCGTGACGCAGTTTCAGAAGCATCCTGGCTATTATGAAGTAAGCCTCCCTCCCATTTTTGGTGATTAAAAGGCAGAAAATGGGGCAGTATTGAACGCAAAAATACTTGTTTTGTTCAGTCGATTTATCAAGAGTCCCCATGAATAGAAAAAACAAAGCGGCAAGAAACATACTGAATACCAGTCTATTACATTGCATTTCTGTTTAATTATCACTATGGCAACACATGGCAATTCTCGGCGTTTTTTAAGAATTGCCATATACATAGAAGCGCTGATTATCAGTTATTTATCTCTACGATATGGCAATATGGCAATTAAATACACACAAAAAACTTTTTTATTATATAGGCATTTAGCTTTCCATAGCATATCTCCTGGCTGGAGATATTCATAGACAACAAGAACTGAGTGGCGACAAAAAGCCACGACATTTAAAAACAATAAGAACTTAGTGGTCATAAAAAGCCACACGATATATAAGAACGATAAAATAACTTTTCTAAGAGGACCTTTGAAAGAGAACGAAGAACTTTTCTAAGAGTGCAGACTCTTTTCATCAAACGGAACTCTTAATTCGATATAGAGAATTAATTAATAACTTCCTGCCGAAAGGCTAGGAAAATCGTATAACTTTATAAATATTTACCGTATGAAAAGAAAGTATTTTAGCGCGCTGCTTATGGGTGCATTGACAATTGCCTCGGTAAGCACATTTACTTCTTGTAAGGATTACGATGATGACATCAGTGGTTTGCAGAGTCAGATTGATGCTCTTAGCAAAACCGTGAAAGACATCCAAAGCCAAATTGACAATGGTGCTATTCTTACTGATGTCACAGATGTTGAGAATGGTGTAAAAATCTCGTTGAAAAAGGATGGTAATCCAAAAGAGTACACTATCACCAATGGCACAAATGGTACTAACTACATTTGGACAATCGGCGATGATGGCTATTGGTACTTGAACGACAAAAAGACCGAGTACAAGGCTAAAGGTGACAAGGGTGAAAATGGTACTAATGGAACAAATGGAACAAATGGTACAAATGGTACAAATGGTACAAATGGCAAGTACTATGTACCAAACCCTGCATCAGGTTGCTTCGACATCTATCAGGATGGAAAGAAGGTTGAATCAACACAGATTGCATATACATCTACCCAGGAGAACATCATTACTGCTACTTGGGAGAAGGATGTTCTGACATTGCTCGGTGTTAAGGATGCAACAGATGGTAAGGTTATCATCAGCCTGACAACAGACTTGAAGGCTCTCGTGTTCAGCCCAGAATTCTACTATGAGGGTATCGAAGCATTCGACTTTGCTACATACAAGTATCAGCCAAAGAAGGTTGAGGCGGTAGACGCTAATGGTGATTTTAAAGATGATGCCCCAACAAATGTTGGTAGTCTCTTCACATATGCTCCAGACTTGTCTGTTGATTATTTCTTGAATCCAGCTAATGCAAAGATGGATGCAGAAGCTTCTAAGTATAGCTTCATTGTTGCGGACAAGAAATATACTCGTGCTGAGGCAATACATAACATTACTGTTAAGAGTGCAGACTTGGAATCAAACAAGGGCATGGTTACAGTAAAAGCTAAGTATGATGGTGATGCTATTAAGAAGATTGCGACTGACAAACAAGTCACTGTTGCAGCTTTGCAGTATGCTGGCGAGAATGGTACAGTAACATCAGACTTCGCAGCTATCACTGCTAGCGAGTACACAAACCTTGTACTCAACAACCCTAAGGCTGCAACCAAGGGACACGCAGATGGTGCAAGCCACCTTTACCAAACTGCAAAGGATGCTATTGATGGTGATGCATCTATCACAATCGCTTGGAATAATGCAGGCATCGACTTGCGTGAGTATGTCAACACAGACCGTACCTACAGCGAGGGTGATAATAAAGGCAAATGTGTTGCTTGGGATGAGAATGCTGCTGCAGGTACAGTAGAAAAGGATGGTTTCAAGTATTCATTTGAACTTGTAGGTTACAAGTCTGGTAAGAACGAAACCTCTCAGTCTGCTCACGCAGCCATCAACCAAGATGGTTATACACTCCGCCCACAGATGACTAAGGGTGGTGAGCAGCAGAAATATGGTTACGAACAGAATGCCGCTGAAATCGGTCGTCAGCCACTGGTACGTGTAACCTTGACAGATGCAGTCAACAATAAGATTGTCGCTGTGGGTTATATTAAGATTGAAATTGCTGCAACAGATAAGAAGGACGATCAGAAGGTAGTTCCTATCGAAACTGTAAAGACTAATTATACTGTAGCTTGCGGTACCGATAATATCCTTGTTAAGGAGTTGAAGTGGCATGAGGTTGAAGAGCAGGTAATGGCTTTGGTAAATATGGGCAAGGAAGAATTCGAGAGCACTTATGTTCTTGATGGTGCAACCATTGACCCTACTACAAAGAAAGTTACCAATGCTGATGATGTCAACCAGTTCGAAAAGCCAACTCTTGACGCTGTAGCTTTAACAGCTGACAAGAAGGTAGGTATCGTTTCTCAGACTACAAAGGATGTTAAAGGTACTCAGACAGAGGTTCTTGATTGGAACGTTAAGAACAACTATGCTTACGAGCAGTTCAAGACAAAGGATGAGTTGGGAACTTACGTACGCTTTACTTTGAGAGAAGGTAAGAGTGCTGCAAACAAGTACATCTATGTTCAGTTCACATGGAAGCCAGAAAAGAAGAACTTGGATCCAACCACTTCATTCTCTGACGGAGAAAAGTTGAAGTCTTATTGGTATGGTTCTAACGAGGCTAAATCTGTAAAGGAGACTGGAGCTGTTCCTACAGACATCCACGGAAATGTTGAGGTTGTTGGTACAACTGACAACAAAAAGAATGGTGCTATAACAGATGAAGCTAATGATGAGTATGTATTCAATATCACCAACACATTGAATGGTAACAAACTCGCAGTTTCTGAACTTACAGGCGACTATGCAAACTTGAATAATCGTTTGAAGGCAACATTCCACTTCGTTGACGGCAATAACTTCTATGCTCAAGACAATACAACAAGTACAAGTACAATTTCTAAACTCTATGCAGATAAAGCTTGCACAGCAGCTAACGAAATTGCCTCTATGGATATCCAGACTGGTATCGTTACCTTGAGCAATACAGAAACAGCTAAGTCTTTGTTGAACAAGGTAGGTCATAAGGACTTGAAGAATACTTTGACTGCTGTTGTTGCTGTTAAGGCAACCATCTGTGATAACATTGATGTTCCAGTATCAAACAATACATTCAACGTCAAGTTCTTGCGCCCTGTAAACATTATCAGTGCAACTACAGAGCCTTTCAAGGATGGCGTAACTGGAGGTGAGACAAAGGATATCAAGTTGGTATTCACAGATTGGAGAGATCATAACTTTACAGACGTTAATGTAACCAAGGGTAATGATTACTTCAAGTACTATGGTATCAAGGGTATCAAGGTTGTTACTGATGACGCAACAACAGACCTCAACGGCAACTGGAATGACAAACTTAATACTCTGACAAAGAATATCAAGTTTACTTGGACACCTGCAACTACCAATTATACAAAAGATGAAAATGGTAAGATCAAGTACAAAGAAGGTCAGATTGTCGCTGGTGACTACGGCAAGCTTACTTATGTAAACAATGGTAATACTGTAGGTACATTCCATGTACACATCCCTGTATTCGTAACATACGATTGGGGTACATTGAAGGCAGAGATTGAGGTTACAATCGAAGGCACAGTTAATAATGCAAAACGTCATTAATTCAAGCAATTAAGACAAAGTAAATAATTTAAAGGCAGGCATGAGTTAAAGCATGCCTGCCTTTTACTTTAAATCAAGACAATGAGGAAGATTTTTTATATTATACTTGGAGTTTTTCTCCTAACCATATCCCCCTTGTTCATGACTAGTTGCAAGGACAAACCTAAGCCAAATCCGCAAACAACTTTTGAGCAGAGCATGACAAACAAAGATTCTGTTGCTGTAACGGGATTAGTTAATGTGTTTTTCCAGCTTGCAGAAAGTGGGAGATATGACGAAGCTGCATCTATGCTATTCAAGAATAACGTAGACACAGTATACGACGAGCCTCAACCACTTGACAACAAAGATATGGAGAAAGTAAAGACTCTACTTTCCTCTCTTCCAATCAAGAGCCATACAATAGATTACATTAAGTTCAAGGAGGTTTATGAAAATGAAGTAAAATGTACAGCAATTATCATGGAAGCCCATGATAACATTCCTGAAGTAAAAACTGTTTTCTATTTCAAACCAGTAAGCTATTTGGGAAAATGGAAGCTGTGCTTAGTGGATAGTCACCATGGTGACCAAACTGTCATCAAGGCAAATAAAAAGGACTCCATGCAAAATGAGTACCAAAGAGAAATGAGAGAAAAGAATCTGCAAGAGTTGAAGAAATGAGACGTATTCTAACTATATTGCTTGTTCTTAGTTGCATTGTCACATTGGCTACCGCCAAAAGCAAAGAAAGCATCATCAAGTTTGATACTTCTCAATTCAACTTTGGCACATTCCCTCAGAAACAAGTTAGGGTGTGCGTCTTTGCCTTCAAGAATACAGGCAATGCTCCTTTGCTAATCAACAATGTGAGTACAACTTGTAACTGTACATCTACCAAGTACACAAAGACGCCTGTTTTACCAGGAAAAGTAGGTTATATCAAGGTCTACTTCAATGGCAACCTTTACTCTAAGGGACATTTTCATAAGAATGTAGATGTGTACTCCAATGCATCAAATGGTATGTTCAGACTGTTCATTGAAGGAATTACACAATAACTGACATTTTAAATCACTAAATTATGAAACCAATGAAATTATTAATGGCATCAGCTATGCTCGCTATGGGCACTGCTGCTATGGCGCAAGCATCCTACACAGACAAGGATGGAAACGAATATCAGTTTAAGCGTCACTGGTTCCTGGATATTCAGGCTGGTGGGCAATATACTGTGGGTGAGGCAAGCTTCTCTGACTTGCTTTCTCCTAACTTCCAGGGTGCCATCGGCTACCAGTTCTCTCCTGTTTTCGGACTCCGTGGTCAGATTAACGGTATCTGGAGCAAGGGCGGATGGAACGGATACAAGGCTACCAAGGACGGTACTCCGTATACCGCCAGCTACAAATGGAAATATGTAGCTCCGGGTGTGGACTTTATGTTCAACCTCTCTAACCTCTTCTGTGGCTGGAACCCGAACCGCGTGTTCAACGCTACTGCCTTCGTTGGTGGTGGTATCAACTGGGCTGGAGCTAACCAGGAGGTAAACGACCTGGCTGCCAACATCAAGAATCAGAGCAACTATCTGCTGGAATATCTCTGGCAGGGAAAGAAGGTTCGCCCATACGGCAGAGCAGGTATCGACCTGGAATTCAAGGTAAGCAAGGCTGTGAGCATCATGCTCGAAGGCAATGCCAACATGATTTCAGACAAGTACAACTCTAAGAAGGCAGATAACCCTGACTGGTACTTCAATGCACTGGCAGGTGTACGCATCAATCTGGGCAAGAGCTATACCAAGAAGGCTAAGCCGGTAGAGGAACCTGCTCCGGAACCAGCTCCTAAGCAGGAATATGTAGCTCCTAAGCCAGAGCCTAAGCCAGCTCTTGTAGAGAAGAAGGTAGAGGAGATGCGCCGTGACATCTTCTTCACCATCAATTCTTACAAGATTGCTCCTGCTGAGGATGCTAAGATCCGTGAGGTGGTTGACTTCCTGAACAAGAACACAGAGGCAAAGGTTGTAGTAACCGGTTATGCTGACAAGGGTACAGGCAATGACGTCATCAACGACCGCATCGCTGCCAAGCGAGCAGCAGCTGTGGTTTGGATGCTGACAAAGAAATATAATATACCTTCTGAGCGCATTACAGAAGAATCTAAGGGTGCACGTGTGCAGCCTTTTGCTGAAAACGCAGAGAACCGCGTAACGATCATGATCGCTAAGTAGTACGGTAAGTTTATAATGCGACAACCAATTATTTAAATTGGTGGCGGGGCATCCTCAGGGGTGCCCCGTTTTTCTTTCAAATGATAATTATTCTTAATTATTGATGCTTTAGTAGCTGATTTTCAGCAGTATTTCTTATCTTTGTTCCGAAAATCTGTGCAACTGCACAAAAAATCGGAATACAATGATTATAACTCGGCAGAAATATTTGGATATGTTGGTGGCTGGTCAAGGTAATGGACTAGTAAAAATAGTAACTGGTGGAAGAAGATGTGGAAAGTCCTTTTTGCTGTTCCAAATCTTTCATCAGTACCTTTTGCAGCATGGGGTAGATGAAGGGCATCTGATAGAAGTATCTCTTGATGATAGACGTAATCGCAAACTTTGTGATCCTGATGCTTTGCTTGATTATCTTGATTCTCGTATAAAAAGTGATGGCAAAACAAATTTTATTTTTCTTGATGAAATTCAACTTGTTGATGATTTTATAGGAGTATTGCTTAGCCTAATGCATACTCCTAATACTGAAGTTTATGTATCAGGTTCTAACTCGAAGTTCCTGTCCAAAGATGTTGTTACCGAATTCCGTGGAAGAGGACAGGAAATAAGAATTTGGCCATTGTCGTTTTCTGAATATTATGGTGCTGTGGGCGGAGAACGCTCGCAAGCGTGGAAAGACTACTATACTTTTGGAGGACTTCCCCAGATTTTGTCTTTAGGTACAGAAAGAGCCAAACGTAGCTATCTTAGGGATATTTATGAAGTGACATATATTAAAGATATTGTAGAGCGTAATAAAATTAAAGTGCCAGAGGGGTTACGTGAACTTGTGCGTATTTTAGCATCAGGAATAGGCTCTTCTACTAATCCGACCAGGATTTGTAATACCTTTCAATCTGTAAGTCAATTACAAATAACTGATAAGACAATTAATGAATACATCTCAGACATACAGGATGCTTTTCTTATAGAAGAGGCTCTCAGGTATGATGTTAAAGGTAGAAAGTATATTGGTACAGAGACTAAATATTATTTTTGTGATTTGGGATTAAGAAATATAGTATTGAATCTCAGACAACAAGAAGAAACACATATTATGGAAAATGTCATTTATAATGAACTAAGAATGCGAGGTTACTTGGTTGATGTCGGTTTAGTTGAATGTTGGACAACGAACGAGAATGGAAAAAGAAAACGTAGTAAACTAGAAGTTGATTTTGTAGTAAATAATGGTCCCGAACGTGTGTATATTCAGTCGGCTTTTAATATGCCAACTAAGGATAAAGAGAAACAGGAGCGTCGTTCTCTTATAAATATCGCTGACAATTTTAGAAAAGTAATTGTTGTGAAAGATGATATTAAGAGAAAGATTGATGATGATGGTGTCGTCACGATTGGACTCTTCGATTTTTTGCTAGATGAGCAGAGTATAGAGAGATATTAAGCCTAAGCCCCGACTGCTGTTCTGCAGTCGGGGCTTTCACCATATATCCGTAAGCAGACGCAAGTAGCTGCGTTGGCCATCGCAAGTACTTGCGAAAAGCAATGAAGCCTGTTTCGAAGGGCATCGAAACAGGCTTCATTTTTTTATTCTAGAATTCTGCGTTCTTTGGTGTACGTGGGAATGGAATCACGTCGCGGATATTCTGCATACCGGTTACGAAGAGAATCAGGCGCTCGAAACCGAGACCGAAACCTGCGTGTGGGCATGAACCATACTTACGGGTATCGAGATACCAGTTCATATCCTTCATAGGGATGTTGCGAGCCTCAATCTCACCCATCAGCTTGTCATAGCTCTCCTCACGGACAGAACCACCGATAATCTCACCAATCTGTGGGAACAGTACGTCGGTACCCTGAACGGTCTGACCGCTCTTGCCGCCGAAACCACTCTCCTCCTCGTCTATCTTCATATAGAATGCCTTGATAGCCTTAGGATAGTTGGTCATGATAACCGGGCGCTTGAAGTGCTCCTCTACGAGGAAACGCTCATGCTCTGAAGCCAGGTCATCACCCCACTCGCATGGGAACTCAAACTTCTTACCGTTGGCAATAGCCTCCTGAAGGATGCGGATACCCTCGGTATATGGAAGATGAACGAAGTCGGAATTCAATACGCCTTCCAGACGGGCAATCAGACCCTTGTCAATCATCTTGTTCAAGAAAGCAAGATCGTCCTTGCAATGCTCCAGTGCCCAACGGATACAATACTTGATGAAGTCTTCCTCCAACTCCATCAAACCGTCCATATCCAGGAAAGCAACCTCTGGCTCTACCATCCAGAACTCAGCCAGGTGGCGAGGAGTATTACTGTTCTCTGCACGGAAGGTTGGACCGAAGGTATAGATGGCGCCGAGTGCTGTAGCACCGAGCTCACCCTCCAACTGACCGGAAACGGTCAATGAAGTCTGCTTGCCGAAGAAATCATCAGAATAGTCAATCTTGCCATCCTCGGTCTTCTTCAGGTTGTAGAGGTTCTTGGTAGTTACCTGGAACATCTGACCTGCACCCTCGCAGTCGCTGGCTGTGATGAGCGGAGTATTGAAATAGAAATATCCATGCTCATGGAAGTAAGTGTGGATAGCCATTGCCATGTTATGGCGGATACGCATCACGGCACCAAAGGTATTGGTACGGAGACGGAGGTGAGCATACTGACGCATGTATTCGAAGCTCTGTCCCTTCTTCTGCATAGGATAGTCGCTGCCGCAGAGACCGTAAATCTCGATGCTCTCGCACTGAATCTCAACACTCTGCCCGGCACCCTGGCTTTCTACCAGCGTACCTACGGCGCTGATACAAGCACCAGTAGTAATCTGACGGAGCTGATTCTCATCGACCTTTGATGGGTCGACTACTATCTGAATATTATTAATAGTAGAACCATCGTTAAGAGCGATAAAATCGACTGCTTTGCTACTACGATGGGTACGAACCCATCCCTTGACATTCACGATTGAGCCGTAGGCTGTACTCTTGAGCAAGTCTACAACTTTAGTTCTTTTTACTTTTTCCATTGTTAATTAATAGGTTAAAAAGGAGACTAAACAGATAGTCTCCTTTCTTATTATATCTTATTATCCTTATTCAAAAGCGCCCATGCGGAGCATGTCTACCTCCTTCTCAGTAAGGAAGCGCCAGTCACCGCGACGGAGATTTTTCTTAGTCAAACCTGCGAACTGTACACGGTCGAGTTTGGTAACACGATAGCCGAGGCTCTCGAAGATACGGCGCACGATACGGTTCTTGCCACTATGAATCTCGATGCCAACCTGTGCCTTGTCGCGATCATCAGCATACTCTACAGCATCTGCCTTGATTTCACCATCTTCCAAGGTGATACCCTCGCGGATCTGATCCATATCGTGAGCTGTCAGGTTCTTATCGAGATGAACGTGATAAACCTTCTTCTTCAAGAACTTAGGGTGAGTAAGCTTAGAAGCCAGGTCACCATCGTTGGTCAAGAGAAGTACACCTGTTGTATTACGGTCGAGACGGCCTACAGGATAGATACGCTCAGGACAAACATCCTTCACGAGGTCCATCACAGTCTTGCGCTGCTGAGGATCATCGCTGGTTGTAACATAATCCTTTGGCTTGTTGAGCAATACGTATACCTTCTTCTCCAAAGATACAGGAGCGTCGTGGAACTTCACCTCATCGGTACGAAGGATCTTGGTACCCAACTCGGTAACTACCTCACCATTGACAGTTACCAGACCAGCCTGGATGAACTCATCAGCCTCACGGCGAGAGCAAACACCAGCATTGGCGAGGAACTTGTTCAAGCGCAATGGCTCTGTTGGGTCGATATTCTCCTCCTTGTACTCGATACGCTTCTTCATGCTATACTTAGCATTTGGATCGTAACCAGGAGTGTGCTGACGGAAACCGCCACCACGGTTGTTGCCATAACCACCCTGTGGACGGCCATAACCGCCACGGTTGTTGCCATAACCACCCTGCTGAGGACGACCATAGCCGCCACCACGGTTGTTGCCATAGCCGCCACCCTGAGGACGACCATAACCACCACGGTTGTTGCCATAACCACCCTGCTGAGAACGAGACTGGTAACCGCCCTGCTGGCGTGGCTGGTAGCCACCCTGCTGACGAGGCTGATAACCACCCTGCTCATCATTATTGTTGTAACGAGGACGATAGCCACCCTGCTGAGGACGAGACTGATAGCCACCCTGCTGACGTGGCTGATAGCCTCCACGGCTGTTGTTACCATAACCACCACGGCTCTGATAACTGCTGCGCTGTGGACGCTCGCTGTTGCCTGTGCTCTGCAAGCCAGCTCCGAAACCTTCCGGACGGAAACCGCCTTCGCTGTTACTGCTACTTCTGTCGCTGCTGTAAGCGCGATGTGAATTGATACGAGGACGCTGTGTGCGGCCTACTGGTCGATAACTCTTCTGATAACCACCTGCTGGGTTGTAGCCCTCACGGGTTCTCTCATTCTCAGAAGACTGATCTTGAGGTTTGTTTTCAAATTCTGAATCCATTTTCTTAAAATACTTAATAGCCTCACGGCTGGGTTAATAAATCTAATTTTTACTTATATATATGTACTAAAACTACAAAATTCCTTTGTGTATATTAGATACCTGTATAATTGCTTGGTGTGATTGCCATCAGTTCTGCCTTAACGCTATCACTCACATTCAATCCCTGGATAAACTCATGAATAGTTTCCTCAGTCATGTGCTGGTTGGTACGTGTCAACGCCTTCAATGCCTCGTAAGGATGTGGATATGCCTCACGGCGAAGGATAGTCTGGATAGCCTCAGCTACAACTGCCCATGTATTATTCAAATCTTCCTGCAGTTTCTCCTCGTGAAGAATCAGTTTACGCAAGCCCTTCAATGTACTCTGGATAGCAATGACGCTATGACCGAGAGGCACACCGATGTTACGGAGTACAGTACTGTCAGTAAGGTCGCGCTGCAAGCGGCTAACCGGAAGTTTCTGTGCCAGGAACTGAAGAATGGCATTGGCTATGCCCAGGTTACCTTCACTGTTCTCATAATCGATAGGATTCACCTTGTGAGGCATCGCACTTGAGCCTACCTCACCTGCCTTGATCTTCTGCTTGAAGTAATCCATAGAGATATACATCCAGAAGTCACGGTCTAAGTCGATGATAATGGTGTTGATACGACGGATGGCGTCAAAGATAGCGCCAAGGTAGTCATAGTTACTGATCTGTGTGGTATACTGCTCGCGCTCCAAACCGAGTTTTTCGCTGACAAACTTGTTACCGAATGCTTTCCAGTCATACTGTGGATAAGCTACATGGTGAGCATTGTAGTTACCGGTAGCGCCACCGAACTTAGCTGTAATCTTACAAGCCTTGAGCGAATTAAGCTGCTCGGTAAGACGGTAAACATAAACCATGATTTCCTTGCCCAGGCGGGTAGGTGAAGCAGGCTGTCCGTGAGTCTTAGCCAGCATAGGCACATCCTTCCACTCATCAGCATAAGCCTGGAGCTGTGCAATCAGCTCTTCAACCTGCGGATAGAAGCACTCTTCCAAAGCCTCTTTTACAGAGAGAGGCACACTTGTGTTGTTGATATCCTGAGATGTCAAACCAAAATGGATAAACTCCTTGTAAGCATCCAAGCCTCCGATCTTATCGAATTCTTCCTTGATAAAATACTCTACAGCCTTTACATCGTGATTGGTAATCTTCTCGATGTCTTTTACGCGCTGTGCTTCATTTTCGTCAAAATTACGATAAATGTCACGCAGACGTTCGAACAGCGACTTGTCGAAAGAAGCAAGCTGTGGCAAAGGTAACTCGCATAGAGTAATGAAGTATTCAATCTCTACGCGTACACGATAACGAATGAGAGCATACTCTGAGAAGTAGTTAGCGAGTTGCTCTGTTTTTCCCCTATAACGACCATCAATTGGTGATATGGCAGTCAATAAATCTAAATTCATAACAATACGTATTATATATAGGGTGCAAAATTAATGAATTATCGTGAGAAAACAGAGAAAATTGTGATAAAATAATTTAAAAGCATAAAAAAAGGTCTCTCAACATTTGTTGAAAGACCTTCACCATTGTGGGCGTTGACGGA
>JAJWAL010000027.1:12367-25709 GCA_021618535.1 Segatella copri
TTCGAACCGCCGACCCTCTGCTTGTAAGGCAGATGCTCTAAACCAGCTGAGCTAAACGCCCTCTAAAAAAGTCCCTGCAACCACTAAAGTGAATCACAGGGAACACCCCCGTGGGCGCTGACGGATTCGAACCGCCGACCCTCTGCTTGTAAGGCAGATGCTCTAAACCAGCTGAGCTAAGCGCCCTTACTTTTCGTAAGCGGTTGCAAAGGTACGACTATTTTTTGGTTCCACCAAATTTTTCAGCAACTTTTTTCGTTTTTTCTTCAAAAAAGTGCATTTTCTGGTGTTTCTCCTCAATTTTCTGGGTAAAAACGGTCAGTTTTTGCATTTCAATTGCCAAAAACAGCCAACCAAGAGAAAGTACTTACGATGGGACTGCCAAACCTCTTTCAACCCCCAAAGGTACTTATTGAGAAAGAAAAGTTCTTTTAAGAAATTCAAAGAAACAAAAAAAGGCATTCTTCACGAGGAAGAATGCCCTATTCTATTTTTATACCTTATATTATATATACTGTATAATTACTCACCAACCTGAACAGTTGCACGACGGTTGTAAGAAGCAGGAGTCAAATCCTTAACACCACCGTTAGCCTTAACTACGATGTTCTCCTTAGCAACACCCAACTTAACGAGCTCATCAGCTACCTTCTCAGCACGAGCCTTAGAAATCTTCTGGTTAACAGCTGCAGAACCAGTAGCGCTGTCAGCATAACCGTTAACTACCAACTTAGCGTTGTTGTCCTTAGCATACTGAGCGAGAGCCTGTACGTTTACGAGATCCTTCTTAGAAGCAACCTTAGACTTGCCGATGTTGAAGAATACAGAAACTGGAGTAGCAACATACTCCTTAACTGCCTTATCCTCTACAGACTTCTGGTTGTTCAAGAGATTCTTCAAACGGTCGTTCTCTGCATTAGCATCGTTCAACTTAGCATTGATAGCGTCGAGTTCTGACTGATGAAGAGCGTTGATAGCGTCAACATCTGGAACCTTGTTCCAAGTAGCCTTACCCAAGTTGTATGTAACACCGACCTCAACATTCAAAGAACGGTCGTGTCTTGCAATCACCTTGTCGATAGAGCGAGATGTGCTAGGCTTAGCACCTGCCAATACACCTGTGTAACCATCATAGTCGCTAGCACCTAATGCATAGTTTACATCGAGGTTGACAGCCCACTTCTTATTGATCTTGAACTCGTTCAAGATACCAACACCAACTACAGGAGCATAGCAGTTAGCGCTCATGTTACGGTTAATACCAAAACCTGCGTAAGGGATGCAATCCCAAAGACGAGCCTCGTTGTAACCACACAACATATTGCTAACATTGAACAAAACCTGCTCATTCAAAGTCCAATACTTATTTGCATTTGTTGACTTATTCTCAGAAACTACTGTACGGCCCCAAGCGCCATTGAACTTGGTACGGAGACCGAGACCTGGTGTGAACCACTTACCTACAGCAACAGAGAAGCCGAGATTGTTTCTGAAACCCTTGAGTGGGCTCTTAGAGAAACCATTGCCCTCTTCCTGGTTGCCCCAGAATGCAGAACCAGCAACGTTTGCCTGAACAAACCAATTGCTCCAGAAAGAATTTGTTGCAACGCTATACTTCTCAGTAGTTGCTGCATCCTGAGCCATACTGCCCATTGTTACGCTAGCCAATGCTAGCACTGCTAATAACTTTTTCATAACTTTATAATTTAAAAATCAATTTATATATATATATACCTTCTGAATGACGGAGCAAAGATAATACTATTTTTTGAAATAACCTTCATTTTCTAAAAAAAATAGCATTTTTCGTTAACTTTTTTAAGAAAAACGGGATTTTTCCCTGCTTTTAACCTAAAAGATGCTCAATTTCCTGCTGACGGAGGATACAAAGTACCGACTTTCCGTCGGGCGTATAATTGACATTCTGGCAGGCAAAAAGATCATTCACCAGCCCCTCCATCTCTTCATTACTCAATATCTGCCCCTGAGGTATTGCAGCCTGGCGAGCCAGACTCAAAGCCAAAGTCTGATTGATTTCATCAATGGCTGATACGCCCTTTTCTACTGCAGAAGAAACCATGTCCTGTACCAGTTTAAGAGGATTCAATCCTTCAAGTCCGCCAGGAACTGAATTAACGGCATAGCTTCCGCCTCCAAGATCTTCCAGTTCAAAGCCCATCGATTCCATTTCAGGCAGGATCTTTTCAAAGATTACCTTCTCAGACATCGGGAACTGCACAACCTCAGGAAAGAGGACTTTCTGTGAATGAAAGGTCCGGTCAGCCAACTGGCGCAAATACTGTTCGAACAAGACACGCACATGGGCACGATGCTGGTCGATAATCATCAATCCCGATTTTACCGCAGTCATGATATACTTACCTTTATACTGATAATGGGCTGGCGATTTCTCTGCAATGATACTGTCTGGCGTATTATCCTGACTAGAATCATCAGAAAACACCATGGTCTGTTCCATCCCCTGCACATCATCCTGATCTTTGAGTCCTTCATAAAGCTGTTCCCATTTTTCATCCACCTGAGGTTTCGACTTAGGAACAGAGAAGCCTGCTCCCATAGGAACTGCTCCTGTGGAAGAGGAAGACTTGAACGGATTATAACCAGGATTCAAACTGATCTTCGGTGCCGCAGCAGTGCTCATCTCAGGATTATAAACAGGGATGTCCGGTTTATCCTCGGTATCGAAATCAATGGTAGGTACATCATTGAACATACCGATGGACTCCTTGACCGAAGCCGAGAGGATTTGCCAGATAGCCTGCTCATTCTCGAATTTGATTTCAGTCTTCGTAGGATGGATATTCACATCAATATCCTTCGGATCTACACCAAAATACAGAAAGTAAGGCACCTGTTCACCCTGAGGAACCAGACGGTCATAAGCAGCCATCACAGCCTTATTGAAATAAGGATGTTTCATGTATCTCCCGTTGACAAAGAAGAACTGATGCACACCTTTCTTTCTGGCAGATTCCGGTTTGCCCACAAATCCAGACACCTTACACATAGTGGTTTCTACATTTACCGGCAGGAGTTCCTGATTGAAACGCTTGCCGAAGACATCGAGAATGCGCTGACGCAAATTAGCGGCACGCAAATTGAATACTTCGGTACCATTGCTATGTAAAGTAAAGGTGATTTGAGGATTTACCAATGCAATCCGCTCGAAAGCCGTCAGAATATTGTTCAACTCTGTAGAATTGGACTTCAGAAACTTTCTTCGCGCGGGTACATTATAAAAAATATTGCTGACAGAGAAGATACTTCCCACAGCACAGGAGCATGGCTCCTGTTTCTCATATCGGGAACCAGAAATCTGTATCAGGGTTCCTATCTCGTCGGTAGCCTGTCTTGACTTCAGTTCTACCTGAGCCACAGCAGCTATTGACGCCAAAGCTTCGCCACGGAAACCCATGGTGCGAAGTGCAAACAAATCATCAGCCTTACGGATTTTGGAAGTAGAATGACGTTCGAAAGCCAAACGAGCATCTGTTTCAGACATACCTTTTCCATCATCTATCACCTGGATGTTGGTACGGCCAGCATCGGTAACTGTGACATGGATATTCCTGGCACCCGCATCGACTGCATTTTCGACCAGCTCCTTGATAACTGAAGCCGGACGCTGTATAACCTCACCTGCTGCTATCTGATTGGCAACAGAATCGGGTAAAAGTTGAATAATATCACTCATCTCTAAATATTAATCATATAAGAAAATGATGCTTCATTATAATCAGTCAGTCAGTTTCTGAAGTGGAGCTTCATGACGCTTAATGTTCTTGAGTTCGGAGCCCTTGGATTTACCACGCCATACAAAGATATCATTTTTATCTTTAGGACGCAAGTCCTCGAACCAGGCAAAATTGTTGAGTTTATATTTTGCCGGCGGAATCTGCGTCATAGGATACATGGTAGATGTAAACTTATTGGTCCAGATTTTCTCCATCTTCCTGCCCGGTCCCATATACATGCGCATGGTATCGGTCTCCAGATAATTCAAGCCAATGAGCGAACTGTCCTTATCATCCGTCATATAATAGATGGTCTGCACATTACCGATAGACTCTCCTTGTTTAATCTCACCTTTTTCAAAATAAGATTTCATCTCAGAAGAACTGATCTGATTGAAATGAACACTATCCGGCATCTGCTCTACAGACAGCGCCTGTCCGATGACATGGGCAAAACGAACGGTAGAGTCGTTCATGAAGACCAGAATCTTCTCGCCCAGCAACTGACGGTTTCCATTCCAAACGATAGGATCCTTATACATGGTCATGCAGGAATCCTGAGAATTGAAAACCAGGGAATCGCAGATGGCCTGCATATCCAGGCGATAGGCACGGACCTTAGGATAAGCATGCACCTTACGGTATACCGAATCGGTATTGATATGGAAGGTATTGATACGCATGGTATCAGAATGAACCCAAAGGGTATCTTTCTGCGAATAGTCGATCGCTACAGGATTGCGGGTGGCAAAGCCATTACCGGTTTTTTCGTTGTAACGCAGATAATTGCAAGTAAGGGAATTCTTGCTCTTCTTATCTACATAAACCACATTGCCATATCCGGTACTCTCTCCATCCTTTACATAATAGAGCGTATCACCCGTAAGTGTCTTGTCTTTATCTATAACCGTAGAACGGCCGTAAAGCTGTGCTCTATCGGTCTTGGTATCATAATATCCGTCTTCTGTCTTGACAACACTTGCACCGGAAACAATCTTAGAAGGTCCTACCATGTGAGCCTTTGACTTACGGACATCGTAATACAAAGTATCGGTGGTAACAACATCCTTGCCGCTGCGCAACTTGACATTATAGACAAACTTAGCCTCACGCGTTTCGGTATGATACTCACCCCAATCGGCAACCAGCTTATCCTTACCATCAATCAGCGTTCCGCCGTCAAAGAAGTTTGCCATATTATACAAGCGGTCGAAATCCAAGCTATCAGTACGCAAAGTCTGCCGACGATGATGCAAGACCACATTCTTGCGTGCTCTCATCATCTGCATCTGCCCATCATACTCTGCTCTATTACAAGTGAGAGACAAGGTGTCTCCCTGCCGGTAATGAACATGTCCGAAAGCTTTCACGGAATTAGAAGCCTGATAGAAATATGCGCTGTCACAGGTAAGATGACTGCCCTGATGCAAGAAAGAGACCTTACCTTTCAATATTTGGGCATCAGGATTATTACCGAACATATCATAGTACAATTCATCTGCATGCAAAAGATATACGCGGTCACCATGAGGGCGTTTTCTGGCATGCTTCTTTGGAGCCTGCATGGCTTGCATCAGACAAAACCCAAACAGGCATAGAACCATAACCGATATGATTCTATGCCCTCTGATATGATTATTTAATCTTTTATTTATCATTTAATCCAACCTTGATATTCAAACTTACAATCCTTATAGCGATCGTTCATACGAACATAAGTCTGCTTGATTTTATTGACTACCCAATCGTGCAAGGTCTGGGCACGCTCCTTAGCCAACACTACATCCTTCATCACCTGAAAATCTTCGGTAATAGTAGCTCTATGTCCGTCAACACGGCTTACCAGTTTTACCAAAGCACAAGTGGTTTTACCCTTGGAATTCACCATCGTGAAAGGTGCAGAAACCTCACCCACCTTCATTGTATCTACCGTACGGGCAACCTCGGTAGGCAGATCCTTCATCTGAAAGCGGGAAGTTCTTGACTGGTCAGGAGTAACATTGGCCATCAAACCCTTGTTGTTGCGGGTATCCTTATCATCAGACAATGCTTCAACAGCCTGCTCAAAGGTAAACTTAGCGGCACGGATATCATTACCGATAGAATCCAGACGGCCGATAGACTTATCAATAGCATCTTGAGAAACCTGAGGTTTGAGCAGGATATGGCGACACTTAATCTTATCACCACGCTTATCAATCAACTGGATGATATGATAACCAAACTCAGACTCAACAATCTTTGAGATTTTCTTAGGATCGGTAAGATTGAATGCTACATTTGCAAACGCAGGATCCAACATACCTCTACCGATATAATCCATCTCGCCACCCATACGGGCTGAACCCGGATCCTCAGAATAAAGACGAGCCAAAGTAGCAAAAGAAGTCTCACCCTTATTCACACGGTCAGTAAACTCACGCAACTGATTTTTCACACGGTTAATCTCCTCAAGAGGAATACGTGGCTGCATGGTAAGAATCTCAACCTCTACCTCTGTAGGAACAAAAGGGATACTGTCGGCAGGTAAATCCTTAAAGTATTTACGTACCTGAGCTGGAGACACCTTGATATCCTTCACCAGTTCCTGCTTCATCTTCTGAATCAGCTGTTGGTTTTTGAAATCATCATGCATCTGCTGGCGCATCTGGGTGATACTTTGCTTGCGATACTCCTCCAGTTTTTCACGAGAACCAATCATGGAAACCCAACTGTTGATCTGTTCGTCGATACCATTCATGACTTCTGACTCAGATACTTCGATACTATCGATAGCTGCCTGATGGAGAAACAGTTTCTGAACGGCAATCTGCTCAGGAATAGAACAGTCTGGGTCACCAGTATATTTAATACCTTCAGCCTCAGCCTGCAAACGGGTTACCTCGACGTCTGACTTCAGGATAGCCTCATCGCCGACAACCCAAATTACCTCATCAACCACACTACCCTCATTGATTTTCTGAGAATCGGCAGCAGCTTGTTGCTTGATATTTGCAGAATCAGCCTCATGAGCCAAAGCACTACGGCTTGCTCTTGTTGCACTAGCACTTATTCCTACTATCATCAGCAGGGCTATAAATGCCATTGTTATTTTATATCCAGTATTCATGTATTGTTTCTATAATATATTAATGTATATTGAGAGTGGTCAACATGCTATGGAAAACCACCACCTTATATTTCTTCTTCAATTGTGCGACCCATTGTTTCTCTAACGAGTCTTGATAGTCAGCAAGTACCACATCCGGGTATTCGCCATTCCGGGGCAGATTAACCTTCATCTTCTTCAGGCGCTTCATTTCCCATTTGTATTTTTTCTTATTCTTGGCATAGAAGGCAGCCAGACCTTTTTTATCAGCAGCAGCCTTATCCCAAATATTACGCTGGCAGATTTCATTCAGCAAAAGGTTTTCTACTTCCTCCTGCTGCTGGTAGGTTCCCCGCCAATTTTCTACCTTAGCATCAGCAACATATTTTTTCTGATTACCATCATCATGTTTATCCAGCAACTTGACGATATGATAACCAAACTCAGACATAAACGGTCTACTAATCTCACCCTTTCGCAGAGAGAAAGCTACTTTTTCAAAAGCCTGCACAGTCTGACCTTTTGTAAACCATGCCAAAGTCCCCCCATTGACCGCAGACCCTTTATCATCAGAACACTTTTTTGCCAGGTCAGCAAAATCTGCACCTTTGCAAAGAGCCTGATAAATAGAATCGATTCTTCTTTCCACCACCTCCTGTTCCCGGTAAGATGCTTTCTGTCCCAATCTCAAGAGGATATGTGCAACATGAACACTGCCTTTATCGGGCATCAACTCGCATGACTCGATATCATCATATCGTTTCAACACACGCCTGATATTAGGCAAAGTATCGAGATGAGCATCCTTAGCAGCTTGCACTTTCAGCTTATAATCAACAAAGCCATCGGTAAACACCTTGACACTTTTAGAATCAACCGTATTTCCCAAATGATTTTTCTGATAAAAGTACTCAAATTCCGACTTCTTGACAGATTGACCATCAATAATCATAACAATTGGGTCGGTATGAGCAAAAGCAATGCTCCCCGAAAGGAGCATTGCCGCTATAAGTGCATAAAACTTCATATTTCCTAATTATATTATTCAGGACGGCTATAGTTAGGAGCCTCACTAGTGATAGTGATATCATGTGGATGACTCTCCAACACACCTGCATTTGTGATACGAGCGAACTTAGCATTGTGCAAGTTCTCGATGGTAGCAGCACCACAATATCCCATACCAGAACGCAAACCACCAATCAGCTGGTAGATGACCTCCTGGACAGTTCCCTTGTAAGGCACACGACCAGCGATACCCTCTGGAACCAATTTCTTGGCATCCTTGGTATCACCCTGGAAGTAACGGTCCTTAGAACCATTCTTCTGTTCCATAGCCTCCAAAGAACCCATACCACGATAGCTCTTAAACTTACGGCCATTGAAGATGATGGTATCACCAGGACTCTCCTCGGTACCAGCAACCAAAGAACCGATCATGACGCAGCTACCACCGGCAGCCAAAGCCTTCACAACATCACCTGAGTAACGAAGACCGCCATCAGCTATCAAAGGCACACCAGTACCCTTAAGAGCAGAATATACATCATAAACAGCACTCAACTGTGGAACGCCAACACCGGCAACCACACGAGTAGTACAGATAGAACCAGGACCGATACCTACCTTAACACCATCAGCACCATTCTCTACCAAATACTTGGCAGCCTCACCAGTAGCCACATTACCTACCACAACATCTACCTGTGGGAAGGCAGCCTTAACTTGCTTGAGCTTCTCAACTACACCCTTAGAGTGACCATGAGCAGTATCGATAACGATAGCATCAGCACCAGCCTCAACTAAAGCCTTGGCACGATCCAATGTATCTACAGTAACACCCACACCGGCAGCCACACGAAGACGTCCCTTGGCATCCTTGCAAGCCATAGGTTTGTCCTTAGCCTTTGTGATGTCCTTGTAAGTAATCAAACCTACCAGGTGATTCTCGTTGTCAACTACAGGGAGTTTCTCAATCTTATTCTCCTGCAGGATGGCAGCAGCAGCAACCAAGTCGGTCTGGATGTGAGTGGTAACCAAATTCTCGCTAGTCATTACCTCATCAATCTTCTTGTCCATGTGGCGCTCAAAACGAAGATCACGGTTGGTAACAATACCTACAAGATGATTTTCATCATCTACCACAGGAATACCACCGATATGATAATCATGCATCATATCAAGAGCATCCTTCACTGTACTGCCACGACGGATGGTGACAGGGTCATAAATCATACCATTCTCAGCACGCTTCACAATAGCAACCTGACGAGCTTGCTCCTCAATGGTCATGTTCTTGTGAATTACACCGATACCACCTTCACGAGCGATAGCTATCGCCATTGAAGCCTCGGTAACGGTGTCCATCGCTGCTGTAACGAATGGAACGTTCAACTCGATGTTACGAGAGAACTTGGTTTTCAACTCTACCTGTTTTGGTAGTACCTCTGAATACGCAGGGATAAGAAGGACGTCGTCGTAAGTGAGACCGTCCATTACAATTTTATCTGCAACAAATGATGACATATTGTAACCTTTAAAAATTTATTGCGTGCAAATTTAGCAATAATTTCTCAGATAGAGTTCGCTTTTCACGAAAATCTTACCTTATTAATGCTATTTAACGTGATTAGTTGGCTTGTTCGGACAAAAACTTGATTCTGACGAGTCGAATTTCGTCTTCATTGTAGTCTTCACCCAATTCATCTTGAGCCGCATTCAAATCATCAGTATCGCTTTCCATGAAGTAATCGTAGATATCATCTACATGGTCATCATCCACAACTTCCTCTATGAAATAATCGATATTCAGCTTGGTACCGCTGTAAACGATCGCCTCTATTTCGTCAAGCAATTCTGAGAAATCCAAACCTTTTGCTTCTGCCAAATCATCAAGATCTATCTGGCGGTCTATGGTCTGAATGATGCTTACCTTCAAGACTGATTTCTTGGCAACTGTCCTGACACGTAATTCCTCAGGACGCTCTATCAGATTCTCTTCACAATACTGATTGATCAATTTACAGAACTCCTTACCATACCTCTTTGCCTTACCGGCTCCAACTCCCTGTATGTTCTGCAATTCCTGCATATCTACAGGATACATCGTTGCCATCTGTTCCAGAGAAATATCCTGGAAAATAACATAAGGCGGCAATTTATGCTTCTTTGCTACTGTCTTACGCAAGTCTTTCAACATGGAGAAAAGTGTCTGATCCAAAGCACCTGTATTATGCTCGCTCAGAGGCGCTCCATCAAAATCATCAGAGAATTCCTTATCGGCAACGATCATGAATGATTCAGGATTCTTAATGAAACGCTTACCCGCAGCTGTCAACTTCAAAAGGCCATAGTTCTCTACATCTTTCTTGAGATAACCGGCTATCAACGCCTGACGGATAACAGGATTCCAAACTTTAGCATCCATATCTTCTCCTGCTCCAAACTCCTCCAGTTCATCATGCTTGTGAGAAACGATATCATCAGTAGCACGTCCCTTTACAAAATCGATGATATATTCCTGGCGGAAATTCTCCTTCACCGCAGCAACAGACTCCAAAACAACGAGCAGCGCATCCTTAGCCTCGAATTTTTCTGTAGGATGCAGGCAGTTGTCGCAGTTATGGCAGTTTTCTTCATGATATTCCTCACCAAAATAATGAAGCAACATTTTCCTGCGACAGACAGACGATTCAGCATAGGCAGCCGTTTCCTGCAACAACTGTCTGCCGATATCCTGTTCTGCTACAGGTTTGTTCTCCATAAACTTCTCCAGTTTTCTGAGGTCTTTACGGGCATAAAAGGCGATACAGATACCCTCACCGCCATCACGTCCGGCTCTACCCGTTTCCTGATAATAACCTTCCAAGCTCTTGGGTATATCATAATGAATAACAAAACGGACATCAGGTTTATCGATACCCATTCCGAAGGCGATAGTAGCAACAATGACATCAATACGCTCCATCAGAAAATCATCCTGAGTTTGAGAACGGGTAGCCGAATCAAGACCGGCATGATAAGGAGCCGCTTTGATTTCATTGGCTTTCAATACCTCTGCCAATTCCTCTACTTTCTTACGGGAGAGACAATAGATAATACCACTCTTTCCTTTGTGTTGACGAATAAACATGATGATCTGACGATCGATATCCTTGTTCTTCGGGCGCACCTCATAATACAAGTTAGGGCGGTTAAAAGAACTCTTGAATTCTTTGGCATCCATGATGCCTAAGTTTTTCTTGATATCAGTACGTACCTTATCTGTTGCAGTAGCTGTAAGCGCTATCACAGGTGCAACACCTATTTCGTTAATAATAGGGCGAATACGACGATACTCTGGTCTGAAATCGTGTCCCCACTCAGAGATACAGTGAGCCTCATCAATGGCATAGAACGAAATCTTTACTGTTTTAAGGAACTCAACATTATCTTCTTTCGTCAAAGATTCAGGTGCAACATACAGGAGTTTGGTCGTACCATTGAGAATATCATTCTTCACCTTCTCAATAGCCGACTTATTCAATGATGAATTGAGATAATGAGCCACGCCATCACTTTCACTCAAACCATTAATAACATCTACCTGGTTCTTCATCAAAGCAATCAGAGGAGAAATCACAATAGCTGTTCCCTCCATAATGAGCGAAGGCAACTGGTAACACAAACTCTTACCGCCACCTGTAGGCATCAATACAAAAGTATCATTGCCACTCATCAAATTTCTGATGATTGCCTCTTGATCACCCTTAAACGAATCGAAGCCGAAATAATGCTTCAACTGTCCTGTAAGATTAACCTGTTCTGTCATATCCACCTATTATTATATTATATATGTCTATATATACGATTAAATAGCATTCAATTGGGCGAAAAGCCCAACTGATTTATGCTGTTTCCAACTGTCCGAGATGAGATTTATCCAACTGTTGCTTGGTATACTCCAGCGTAACAGTGAATGATTTAACCTTCTCTGATGGAATCTCAAACATAGCATCCATCATCACAGCTTCAACAATTGAACGAAGTCCGCGAGCGCCCAGTTTATACTCTACCGCTTTGTCTACGATATAATCGAGTGCTTCCTCATCAAACTTCAACTTGATGCCATCCATCTCAAACAATTTCTGATACTGCTTGACAATTGAATTCTTAGGTTCAACCAAGATTTTGCGCAAAGCCTCCCTATCCAACGGATTGAGATAAGTAAGCACAGGCAAACGGCCGATAATTTCAGGTATCAAGCCAAAAGACTTCAAATCCTGTGGAAGAATATACTGCATCAAATCCTTCTTATCTATCTTAGCTACATTCTGAACCGAATTATAGCCTACTACGTGCGTATTCATACGCTGAGCTATTTTACGCTCAATACCGTCAAAAGCACCACCACAGATAAACAGGATATTCTTGGTATCTACATGGATATAATCCTGATCAGGATGCTTGCGTCCACCCTTAGGCGGAACATTAACCATGGTACCTTCCAAGAGTTTCAACAATCCCTGCTGTACACCTTCGCCACTTACATCACGCGTGATAGAAGGATTATCGCTCTTGCGGGCTATCTTATCAATCTCATCAATGAACACAATTCCCCTTTCTGCTGCAGCCACATCATAATCAGCAACCTGCAACAGACGCGACAAGATGCTTTCAACGTCTTCACCCACATAACCTGCTTCAGTAAATACAGTGGCATCAACAATGGTGAAAGGAACATCCAACATCTTAGCTATTGTACGCGCCAACAAGGTTTTACCTGTACCGGTACTACCAACCATGATGATATTACTCTTTTCGATTTCTACACCATCTTCATCCTTTGGCTGCTGCAAACGCTTGTAGTGGTTATATACAGCGACAGCCAAATTGCGCTTAGCCTGATCCTGACCGATGATATATTCATCCAGGTATTTTTTGATCTCTACAGGCTTTGGCACCTCTTTGAGAACAAACTTACCCTCCCCAGCTTTAGGAGCCAAGACCCCTGTAGACTGTATAATTTCATAAGCCTGCTTAGCACAATCTTCGCAAATGAAGCCATTGATACCCGTGATGAGTAATCTGACTTCATTTTCTGATCTTCCACAGAAGCTACATACTTTCTTTGGCATATTATAATTATTATCTCTTCTTGCGCACCTTATTATATATACGCATATTTACTTAAAACAATTCGTTATTTACGAACCAACACATTATCTATCATTCCATATTCCTTGGCTTCTTCAGCTGTCATCCAATAGTTACGGTCGCTATCAGCATAAACCTTATCATAAGGAGTATGAGAATGGTCTGAAATGATAGTATACAATTCCTTCTTCATCTTCAAGATTTCGCGAGCCTCAATCTCAATATCAGAAGCCTGACCCTGAACGCCTCCTAATGGCTGGTGAATCATGACACGGCTATGAGGCAAAGCAGAACGCTTACCCTCCTGACCAGAAACGAGCAGCACGGCAGCCATAGAAGCAGCCATACCTGTACAGATAGTAGC
>JAJWAL010000027.1:25809-28363 GCA_021618535.1 Segatella copri
GATGTAAGGGTTCATATACTGAGCCTGTGCCTTAATAACATCATCAAGCACCATACCATTCATACCAAGATGCTTGGTTGCATATTTTCTAAAATCGTTCATATCTATATAGTATTTTACGTCTTAAACCATACGAAAAAAGAGGTTATCGACCCTTATTTCTCGTTCGGTGGAACAAAGATAATAAAAAAAGTCGATAACCTCGTATTTATTTGAAGTTTTTTTTCAAAAAAATGTTATTCCTGCATCATCTTGTTGAAATCTTCTACAGAAATCTCCTTTTCGTTGAGTTTTACAGCTGTTTTCAGAGCTGCAGCCAACTTACGGTCGATAGAGCGATCTACAAGTGCATCTGTAGCGTCACCCTTCTTGAGGATTTCCTTAGCATAGTTCTCAATGTACTCCTCAGGAATGTTGTTCATACCATACTGAGCGAACTGAGCACGAGCTGCCTCCTTAGCTGTCTCCATCAGGTCATTGTCATCAACCTTGATATTCTGAGCCTTGATAAGCTGCTCCTTGATAAGATGCCATGTCAACTCCTTGATGCTCTCAGCATAGTTCTTCTCTACGAACTCCTCGCCCTTATCCTTGTTGTTAGCCAACATGATACGTTTCAAGAGTGCATCTGGGAACTGCAATTCACCTACCTTCTTCTCGCAGTGCTCGCGAACGTCGAGAATGAACTTATAATCAGAATCGTTAACGAGCTGTGCCTGCAAGCCCTCTGCAATCTTAGCACGGAAAGCAGCCTCGTCCTTCACGTCTGTATCCTCACCGAGAACCTGCTTAAAGAGCTCTTCGTTGATTTCATGCTTCTTGAAACGCTGGATTTCTGTAATCTGGAAGCTGAACTCTGACTCCAAGTCCTTAACAGCTTCACGCTCAATCTTCAGGAGTGAAGAAACCTCAGTATCGTTCTCTGGATAAGCCTTCTTAGGGTTGAATGTGATTACATCACCGAGCTTAGCATCGTTGAAGAGATTCTTCTGCTCGTCAACCTTGATGTAGCTAGGCATCAGGATAGCACCCTCTACAGTGATACCACCTTCCTTGGTATTGCCATTTTCATCAAGCTCACGCAAGTCACCCTTCAAAAGGTCATTCTCCTCGTACTTCTCAGCCTTCTCATAGCTACCTGCACGCTGAGCGTACATATCAATCTGCTGATCGAGAATCTTATCATCAACTGTGATGTTATAATAATCAACCTTGTCGCGACCATTGAGAGTTACCTTGAACTCTGGAGCAACAGCGATATCAAACATAAATGTGAAAGAAGTACCATTCTCCAAGTCAGCTGGCTCCTGCTTCTCTGATGGGAGAGGCTCACCGAGCATCTGGATATTGTTGTCCTGTACATACTTGTAAATCTGCTGACCAACGAGTTTGTTGATAGCTTCCATTTTTACAGATGGACCGAACTGACGCTTAATCATACCCATAGGAGCCTGACCAGGACGGAAACCTGGAACATTAGCCTTCTTACGATAATCTTTCAATGTCTTCTCGACATCATTCTTGTAATCTTCCTCTTCGACAACGAGGGTCAAAAGACCATTAATCTTGTCAGGATTTTCAAATGAAATTTTCATCTTGATATTTGTTATTTTATTATTGTTAATATTTTCTTTAATTCTACAGTTTTCGTGTATAACCGCAATTGGCTTGCAAAATTACACATTTTTAATGGATATACCTAATATATAAGAGAAAAAAATGATTTTTTAACCATCAGTCGCTGCTTCTTTGGCTCTTTTTTGCTCATCTATGAGCTGAAAGTCCTTCTTTCTGAGCACAAAACTGTTACTCAGATACTTTTCGCGCACAATCTTATTCTCTGCCAATTCCTCTGGTTTACCCTGAAAAAGAATCTTACCTTCGAACAGCAGATAGGCTCTGTCTGTAATGGTCAGAGTCTCCTGTACATTATGGTCGGTAATCAAAATACCGATATTGCGATACTTCAACTGCCATACAATATGCTGAATATCTTCTACCGCAATAGGGTCAACACCAGCAAATGGCTCATCGAGCATGATAAACTTTGGGTCAATAGCCAGGCAACGGGCGATCTCTGTACGGCGGCGCTCACCTCCGGAAAGCTGGTCACCCTTATTCTTACGAACCTTATTGAGACGAAACTCGCTAATAAGACTCTCTAACTTCTGCAACTGATAACTACGTGGTTTTCCTGTCATTTCCAAGACTGAAAGTATATTGTCCTCAACACTCATCTTGCGGAAAACACTGGCCTCCTGAGGCAGGTATCCGATTCCCGCACGGGCACGTTTGTATACAGGAAAATCAGTAATTTCCTGATCTCCCAGAAAGACATGTCCCTCATTAGGCACAACAAGTCCAGTTGTCATATAGAAAGAAGTTGTTTTACCAGCACCATTAGGTCCCAGTAATCCCACAATTTCTCCTTGCTTCACATTGATAGAAACTCCATTGGCAACCGTTCGTTTACCATAGCGCTTCACCAATCCCTCTGTTCGCAAAACCAGAGAATTCTGATTTTGCTGTTCGTTATTGTTAATTTCGTCCATAA
>JAJWAL010000028.1:0-7552 GCA_021618535.1 Segatella copri
CCGAAAGCTTCCTCTTCCAAACCACCATCGACGTGGACGACAAGGAATATGTGGACAAGGCGATAGAGAAGGCACGAGAGCTGAACTGTAGCGATACCATCTGGAATGGAGCCCTGCTGCACCTGGAGTACTCAGCCCGCAAGAAGTTGCACATCGACATCCGCATGCCCATCGGAATGACTATCGAGGAGACGCAGCGAGCCTATTGCGAGGCGCTGGGCGTGCCCTACGATGAGAGCTGCATCACGCCAGAACGTATGCTCTTCATCACCGACAAGGAGTCGGAAATCTATCGCTCGCCCCACTGGTACGAGGTGCTGCCACAGGAAGAGCTGAAGAAGCGCAGACAAGCCTACCTGGACCGTGGACTTACCATCGACGGGCGAATCCAGCAGGGCACTCAGCCCCAACCATTCAACATTCAACACTCAACATTCAACACTCAACAAAATGTTCAAGACAATCGACTTTCGGGCTCTGACAGCCATCACGCTGTTTCTTCTGGCTCTGCTATTCAGCCTGCCCAACCTTGTGATAGCAATGCTGCTCATGCTGCTCATCTCAGCCCTGCTGGAACTCATCAGGATGCTGGGGCAGTGGCAACCGGCAAGAACCTAGCAGCCTTCGACCTCTTCCGCAATGCGGCAGGCCTGAAGGACGTAGATATCAACACCCCAGGCTCCCGCCACTCATCGCTCCTGGCGATTATGAGCGCAGGCGCATCGAGAGTGATGCCCGAAGAGGAACTGAAGGCGGTGGTGGCACAGAAGATGCCTGCCTTCTCGCAGGAACGTGACTGCCAGCAGCTCATCCACGACTTCTATGCGAAATATGGTGACAGTTCGAAGCCGATGTCGCAAGCCGTGATCCGCATCAATGCCCAGGCAGAGAAGTCATCCCAGAAGGATGCCGTGACATTCAAATCCGCAAGTTCTGTGGGTTCCGAAAGTGGCACGGATTCCAATGCAGAAGATGATAAATTAACTCCGCCTCCGATGCCCGAACATCTTCCCAAACTCGTGGAGCTGCTGCTATCAAAGACACCGGACGTATACAAGCCAGCCGTGGCACACGCCATCTTCCCGCCACTTGCTACACACCTCTGCAAGACCACCTTCAAGTATATCGACAACGTGGAGCACGAGGCTACCCTGATGTGCTGTCTGCTGGCGGGTACGGGCGCAGGAAAGAACTGTGTGCAGATGCCTATCAACATGATTATGGAGGACATCAGGCAGCGCGACCGTGAGAACCTGCAACGGGAGAAGGAATGGAAAGAGGAGGTGACACGAAAGGGTGCCAACAAGGATAAGCGCAAGCGTCCGGAAAACCTCATCATCCAGGAGATTGACGCCGATATGACCAATCCAGCCTTCGTTATGCGCACGGCTGAGGCTCAGGAGCATTTCCTATATACAACGCTCAACGAGATTGATCAGTTCGACGCCCTCAAGGGACAGGGCAACCAGCAGTTCAAGATTATGTGCCTTGCCTTTGATCCGGGGAACTCATACGGCCAGACCCGCGTGGGCACATCGAGTATCACCGAGCGCATCACCATCCGGTTCAACTGGAATGCATCGACCACCGTCCAGCTGGGGCAGCGATATTTCTCCAAGGTGCTCACCGACGGACCTATCAGCCGCATCAACTTCTGTACCATCCCGGAGCGGGAAATCGGTGCCGAAATGCCAGTATACGGCGAATACGACGATGCCTTCAGAGAGGCGCTCAGACCGTACATAGAGAATCTGTGCAAGGCGTCGGGTAGGATAGACTGCGCTGAGGCTTCTGCCCTGGCAGAAAAGTTGAAGGATGAGAACGCCGACTTTTCGCGCATGTCGCAAAACAGGGTGTTCGAGAATCTCTCCTTCCGTGGCAATGTAATTGCCTTCCTCAAGGCTTGCGTGCTATACGTGGCAAATGGCTGCAAATGGGAACCCGAAATAGAAGAGTTCATCAGATGGAGCGAGAGCTACGACCTGTGGTGCAAGATGATTTTCTTTGGCGCAAGCATAGCCAAGGCTAATGAGGTAGGAGAGAAATCGAGCAAGCGAGGACCTACCAACCTGCTGCAGCAATTGCCTGACACCTTCACTTATGCGCAGGCTGAAATGGTACGTCTGCATAATGACTTCGGAAAGAAGGGTACGGCGACGATGCTGAGAAACTGGGTGAACCGCCATTATATCGAGAAAATTCCTCCGAAGGGAGTAAATGCCGACGGAGCTGACGGAAAGCAGGGCGGAAAGGTGTTCAGTATTCAGTTATTCAGTTTTAAGAAGCTATTATTCCGTTCTGACGGACTCGACCTGAGATGTTTTAACGCAAAATAGTTTAACACTTAACATTCAAACAAAATGGAAATAGTATTAAAGCGTATAGCTAAAAAGGGAACTTATACCATCGGCAGACTCTATCTGCTGACCGATGCAAGCGTAAATCGTAACTCGCTGCCCGGCAAGAAGAAAAACGACAAGTGCAAATTAATTCATACCTTTGACAGCCAACTGTTGTCCAAGGATACATATCTCTGTGATACCATGGAGCCTACATGGCGCAATCTGTTGGGTATCAAGCTAAAGCCAGAGGAAGTGGATGCCCGCTATAGCCGCAAGAGCGGCGTGAAGGCGCGTAAGGTACCTGGCCATACTGCCATTCCTGAGGGTACTTATCCTGTGGTCATATCGTATTCTCCAAGATTCAAGCGTTGGCTGCCATTGCTGGTGGGCGTGCCGAATTTCGAGGGCATCCGCATCCATGCAGGCAATTATCCTGACGATACGCAAGGCTGCATCCTCGTTGGGGAGAACAAGTTCGAGGGCATGGTGGTGAACTCCCGCATCTGGCTGCAGCGGCTCATCAACACCATGACAGCGGCGCGCGACCGAGACGAAAGTATCTGGATAACCATCCTATAGGTTACAAGTAATAAACAGATAGGGAACGCGCTGCGTTCCCTATTTATATTATATATGGTACTTATTCTGGTAGTGGCGTTTGGATTTAACAGGGGCTCCATGGAAGGAACCACTGCCCATACCGCTGCTGCCACGAAGACTCTCATGGAAGCCTGAACTACCGCTATATTCACCCCAGCGAGCTCTGATTCTATCTACATAATTAACCGTCTCCGTGCCTCGCATGTAACCATGTTTCACTACCGGATCTGTGTAATAAGCTGGTTGAGAAAGGCGCAGAATATAATCGCGGATCACGCCCCAGTTGTGCGGATTCTGACCATGTTTGCGAGCCAACGCCATCGCATCTCTGATGTGGAAATGGCCACCATTATAAGAAGCAAGGGCGAAAAGCATGCGCTGGAAAGGGTCGCCCACGTCAGAGAAATGCCCCTGCAGTTCCGCCATATATCTGGCTGCCGCAGCCACATTCGCCTCAGGTTCATGAATCATGCTCATCGGCAAACCCAGATGGGCAGCCGTGCCTGGCATAATCTGCATCAGTCCGCAAGCTCCAGCCCATGACTTCGCATTCGGGTCGAAACAGCTCTCCTGATAACATTGGGCAGCCATCAGACGCCAGTCCATGCGAGCCGTTCCGCTATAGCGCTGGAAGAGGTGGTCGTAGCGGGAAATAACACCCTTAGAACGGTTCAGGAATGGTGAATAAACGTGGCGGCGCACGCTGGCAGAAGAAAGCAGCCACGATTCTTCCTGTCTGACCTGAGCAATCAGCTTAGGCTTAAACCAGCCGTTCAGGGTGTCGGCAAGACTCTTGTTACCGTTCAGCACAGCCCATTGGGTTCGGGTGCTGTCGGGCGTAACACCACAGAACAGCAGGTTGCCTCTGGTCTGTTTTCGGGGTAGGGGCACGGCAATCACATCACCTTCTCCCTTCTCCAGTTTGCACACCATTTCAGCCGTATCCTTACATTCTTCTACACGTAACGACACGCCGATCTGCTGGGCAAACTTCTCGCAGAGCAGATATTGCAGTCCCATTCCGTGGCTGTGGTAATCATAATAGGTAGTAGGGCCGTTAACGGTAAGCATGATGAGCTCACCATTGGCCTGAATATCTTCGAGCGAAAGCCCCTTGCTGGTTGAAGCAGATTTCTTTTCATCGCCATCAGCCCCATCAGAGTTGTTAGCATACTCCATTTCGCCTACGGGAGTTCCCCATGGCGTAAGCTCCTGCTGCGGTTTCTTGTCGGCACAGGCAGCGAGCAAAAATAGTGCATATAATGCGTATAAATATCCTTTATTCTTCATTTCAGCTGCAAAAGTACGAAATATTTTGCACATAAGTGAGAAATTATTTGTTTATTCTAATAAAAATATGTACTTTTGCAATGTTTTTCAAACAAAATATAGAAATATGTTACGAATAGCAGTACAAAGTAAGGGTCGTCTTTTCGACGACACCATGAATCTCTTAGCAGAGGCTGACATCAAAGTAAGCGCCTCTAAACGCACCCTCCTAGTGCAGTCAAGCAACTTTCCTCTCGAGGTTCTCTACCTTCGTGATGATGATATTCCTCAGAGCGTAGCCTCTGGTGTGGCAGATATCGGAATCGTGGGCGAGAACGAGTTTGTTGAGCGTGGAGAGAATGCGCAGATTATAGATCGTCTGGATTTCAGCAAGTGCCGCCTGAGCCTCGCCATTCCTAAGAAGATTGATTATCCGGGATTGCAATGGTTCAACGGCAAGAAGATTGCAACTTCTTACCCTAACATCCTGCGCAAGTTTATGAAGAAGAACAACATCAATGCCGACATCCATGTCATTACGGGTTCTGTAGAAATCAGTCCGGGCATCGGTTTGGCTGACGGTATTTTCGATATTGTAAGTTCAGGTTCTACTCTGGTCAGCAACAATCTTGCTGAGGTTGAGGTGGTGATGAAGAGCGAGGCTCTGCTCATCGGCAACTGGAACATGGACGAGGAGAAGCATGAGATTCTGAACGAGATGCTGTTCCGCTTCGAGGCTGTACGTTCTGCACAGGACAAGAAGTACGTGATGATGAATGCTCCTAAGGCAAAGGTTCAGGAGATTACAGAAGTATTGCCAGGCATCAAGAGTCCTACGATTATCCCATTGGCTGATGAGGAATGGTGCTCTATCCACACCGTGCTCGATGAGAAGCGTTTCTGGGAAATCATAGGCAAGTTGAAGGAACTCGGTGCACAGGGCATCCTGGTAACACCAATCGAAAAGATGATATTATAATAATGTGTAGTGTTTAATGTGTAATGTTTATTTAGAGACATTATGCGTTAAAAACTAAACATTAAACATTAATAATTAAACATTAATAATAGGAATGAAGGTAATAAAGTATCCTGCAAAGGAGGAATGGAGCGAGATTGTAAAACGCCCACACCTGGATGTTTCGCAGCTGAATGCGACCGTACAAGGTGTACTCGACGATGTGAAAAACCATGGTGACGAAGCCGTGAAGCGTTACGAGGAGAAGTTTGATCATGCCCATCTCGATTCTTTGGCTGTGACTGACGCTGAAATCGAAGAGGCAGAGAATATGGTTTCTCAAGAACTGAAAGACGCTTTGCACCTCGCCCATCATAACATTGCCGCATTCCATCATAGCCAGAAGTTTGATGGTGTAAAGGTTGAAACTTGCCCGGGTGTAACCTGCTGGCAGAAGAGTGTGGCTATAGAGAAGGTGGGATTGTATATCCCGGGAGGTACTGCTCCTCTCTTTAGCACCGTTCTGATGCTGGCTACTCCTGCCAAGATTGCGGAATGTAAAGAAATAGTATTGTGTACTCCTCCTAATAAAGAGGGCAAGGTGAACCCGGCTATCCTCATGGCGGCAAAAATTGCGGGCGTAAGCAAGATCTTTAAGGCGGGTGGCGTTCAGGCTATCGGAGCCATGGCTTACGGTACGGAGAGCGTGCCTAAGGTTTATAAGATTTTCGGTCCGGGCAATCAGTTTGTCATGGCTGCCAAGCAGCAGGTTTCCCTGCACGATGTGGCTATAGACATGCCTGCCGGTCCGTCTGAAGTTTGTCTTATTGCCGACGAAACAGCCAACCCTGTGTTTGCTGCTGCCGACCTGTTGTCGCAGGCTGAACATGGTTTTGATTCTCAGGTTTTCTTCATTACTACATCTGAAAAGGTGTTGGATGATGTAAAGAATGAAGTTGAAGTACAACTTGAGCGTTTGCCGCGTAAAGAGATGGCAAAGACCTCGTTAGACAACTCTAAGTTTATCCTCGTGAAGACCGAAGAGGAAGCAATCGACCTCTGCAACACTTATGCGCCGGAGCATCTGATTATCGCCACAGCCGATTACGAGCAGCTGGCAGAAAAGGTAGTGAATGCAGGTAGTGTATTCCTCGGAAACTATGCGTGCGAAAGTGCAGGCGACTATGCAAGCGGTACGAACCATACCTTGCCAACCCATGGTTATGCTTTGGCTTACAACGGAGTGAACCTGGACAGTTATAATCGCAAAATCACCTTCCAGCATCTTACAGAAGAAGGTATTCGTAACATTGGAAATGCTGTAGTGACCATGGCGGAAAATGAGCAATTGGAAGCTCATGCCAATGCGATGAGACTGAGAGTGAACAGTTTGAAACAATAGGGTGAAACGGGGAGTTGTAAAGATACTGCTTAATAGTTTTTGAAAGAAAAATGAAAGAATTGAAAGATTTGTGCCGAGAGAACATCTGGAATCTGGCACCTTACAGTTGCGCACGTACGGAGTTTGCAGGTAGAAATGCCCGCGTCTTCCTCGACGCCAATGAAAATCCATATAATGACCCTTACAATCGCTATCCTGATCCGCTGCAGGTTGAACTGAAGAAGCAGATCAGCAAGATTAAGGGTGTGGCTGAAGAGAAAATCTTCCTGGGCAACGGTTCCGACGAGGCCATCGATTTGGTTTACCGTGTATTCTGCCGCCCGGGCAAGGATAATGTAGTAGCGATTGCACCTACTTACGGAATGTATGAAGTTTGTGCAGATATCAACGATGTGGAGTATCGTTCTGTATTGCTTGATGAAAATTATCAGATTTCTGCCGGAAAACTTCTGGCAGCCTGTGATGAACAGACAAAGGTTATCTGGTTCTGCAGTCCGAACAATCCTACGGGCAATCACATCAACCGCGAGGCAATCGTAGAGGTGTTGCAGAAATTCCAGGGTATTGTCATCATCGACGAAGCCTACAGCGATTTCTCTTCGGAGCGCACATTCCGCAGCGTGCTCGACAGATTTCCCAACATGATTGTGCTCAACACCATGAGTAAGGCATGGGGCTGTGCAGCCCTCCGTTTGGGAATGGCTTTTGCGAGCAAGGAGATTGTTGACCTATTTAATAAGGTGAAATATCCTTATAACATCAATCTGCTTACTCAGGAGCATGCGCTGGAAGTGATGAAGAATCCGCTGAAGGTTGACGAATGGGTAAAGAACATCCTGCAGGAGCGTTCTAAGGTTATGGTTGCATTCCTGGATCTGCCTATCTGCGAGAAGGTTTATCCTACTGATGCAAACTTCTTCCTGGCTAAAATGACCGACGCCAACGCCATCTATAATTATCTGGTGGCACAAGGCATTATCG
>JAJWAL010000028.1:7652-28189 GCA_021618535.1 Segatella copri
AAAATGACCGACGCCAACGCCATCTATAATTATCTGGTGGCACAAGGCATTATCGTAAGAAACCGCAACAAGGTTCAGTTGTGCGGCAACTGTCTGAGAATTACGATAGGAAACAAGAGCGAGAATGCTGAATTACTCGGTGCTTTGAGACAGTACTAAATTATTTTGGGATAATTCAGTATATAATATGAAAGAGGGTGAGTCATAAATATATGATTCACCCTCTTTTTAGCATTTATCTTCTTCTGCCTCTACCTTCATTTCCACGACCTTGATTTCCACGACCGCCGCGTTCGTTCTTATCCCCGCTGTTGTAGCGGTTCTTGCGATTGTGGTTGTCGTTGTCGAAATTAGGGTTGAAACTCTTTTTCTTCTTGTCCTTGAAGAAGCCGGCACCCTGGTCTTTCTGATTTCTCAGCTCGGCTCTGGCCGCTGCTACGGCATCACGGATGTTGGCATTCGAAGGCTTACCTGATTTTAGAGATTTTCCGTTATTCAGGTATTTCTCCTCATCATAGCAACCCACATTACCATATCCCTTTGGGGCAAAGCGGTCAGAAGCATTTCTGCCACGGCTTTTTCCCGCATTCGGTTCAGAAGCATTTCTGCCTGCTCCACGCTTGCCTTTAGCACCTTTTCCTACACCTGGATTATCGTATGTAGAACCTATCGCCTTATCGTCATAATGCGTCTTCTTACCCTTGAAACTGCCACCCATGCTCTTCCTGTCGTAGAGTTTGTCGATGAGGTCGGCTCTGCCTATCCGGCGAAGTTCACTCTCGATGGCGCGGCGCTCTTCAGGCTTATACCAGAAGAAGAACATGCGCTGGGCAAGCTTCTCTTTCTGAGTCTTGGCGCTGAAGACCGGCTCCAGGGTGTAAGGATCGTACCCCGTGTACCAGGTCTCGGTAGAAATGGTCATAGGAGTAGGGGTGAAATCCTGCACCTGCTCCAGATGGAAATCCAGTCCCTTCGTAATGACGGCAAGTTCGGCCATGTCTTCTTCATGACAGCCCGGATGCGAACTGATGAAGTAAGGAATGATCTGCTGGTTCAAACCTTCTTCCTTGTTGATCTTGTCGAAGATGCGCTTGAACTCGTAGAAGAGGTCGAACGATGGCTTGCGCATGAACTTCAAGACCTCCGGACTCGTATGTTCGGGAGCCACCTTCAGTCGGCCGCTCACGTGCTTGGTAATCAGTTCGCGCGTGTATTCTCTAGCCGCCTGATTCACCTTTTCGTCCTTGCTCTTATGCAGCAGAAGGTCGTAACGCACACCACTACCAATGAAGCTCTTCTTGATTCCCGGCAAAGCATCTACAGCATGATAAATCTCCAGAAGCTTGCTGTGGTCGGTATTGAGGTTTGGACAAATCTGAGGGTTTATACACGACGGGCGCTTGCAAACTTCGCAGGCTTTCTGATTCTTGCCGTGCATTCCGTACATGTTGGCAGAAGGACCGCCCAAATCGCTCAGATAGCCCTTGAAATCAGGCATCTCGATGATTTTCTTCACCTCCTTCAGAATGCTCTCCTTGCTGCGGCAAACCACGAATTTTCCCTGATGGGCAGAAATGGTGCAGAAAGAACAGCCGCCGAAACAGCCACGATGAAGGTTCACGGAGAACTTGATCATCTCGTAGGCAGGAATGGTCTTGCCCTTGTATTTAGGATGAGGCAAACGCGTATAAGGCAGGTCGAAAGCCGCATCCAGTTCCGCGGTAGTCATCAGCAGGAAAGGCGGATTTACCACTACATATTTGCCGTCAACTTCCTGAATCATGCGCTGAGCATGCATCTTGTTGGCTTCTTCCTCCAGATGGCGCACGTTCTCAGCCTGTCCCTTCTTGTTGTGGAGACATTCTTCGTGGCTGTGGAGGATGATGTCGTCGTCCTTGAAACCGCCCGGAATCTCACTTTCCTTGCAGTAGAAAGCCACCTGCGGCATTTCGTGGATTTGGCTTAGCGTCTTGCCTTCTGCAAAGGCATTGGCTAGTTCTACGATAGAACGTTCGCCCATTCCGTAGAGAATGAGGTCGGCGCCCGAATCGCAGAGAATGCATTTGCGGAGCTCGTCTTTCCAATAGTCGTAGTGGCTGATGCGGCGCAACGAAGCCTCAATACCGCCTAGTGCTACAGGTACGTCGGGAAAGAGTTTCTTCAGTATCTGCGTATAGACGATAGATGGATAGTCGGGGCGCATGTCGTGGCGGGAGTCGGGACTGAAAGCGTCCTCGCTACGCATGCGGCGGTTGGCCGTGTAGCGGTTCACCATCGAGTCCATGGCACCCGGAGAAACACCAAAGAAGAGGCGAGGGCGACCGAGTTTCTTGAAGTCTCGGAAATCGCCGTGCCAGTCGGGCTGGGGAACGATGGCTACCCGATAGCCGTTAGCCTCCAGTATTCGTCCGAGGATGGCAGGGCCGAAGGATGGGTGGTCAACGTAAGCATCTCCTGAAAAGAGGATGACGTCAAGTTCGTCCCATCCGCGCAACTCGCATTCTTTCTTGGTGGTAGGTAAGAAATCTGTTAACTTATAATCCATTCAATATTTTTTAATCATTTACTGCGTCTGGTTCTGCATCAGCTGCAGCCTCAGCCTCAGCCTGCTTCTTGTCTTTCCAGTCTACGTAGAGCAGAACGAGGTTGTGAAGACCGAGCGCCTTCATGTTCTGATTGTAGATGACGTCGAGACAGAGATCGAGCAACTCCTTATCCTTGATGTCGCTGCTCTCGAGGAGTGAACGCACATTGAATTTCAGTTTATCGAGCACTTCCTCGTCGATAATGCCGTTGCTGTCTACGAGGTTGCGGAGTAACTGATACTTTTCGATGGTCTCTAAATGCTGGTCGCTCACTTCGATAGAGCGGGTGCCAGACTGGTTGGCTTGAATCTTATACATAAGCTTAAAATTTTTTATCTGTTTTACTTTGAATTTAATCTGTCAGAAATTTGAGAATGCCGAGCAACACGCTGGTGCGGGTTCTTTCGTCGATGATGCATTCCAGCGGGAATCCCATGACGAAGCTGCGGTAAGTAGTGCTCTTGTAGGCAACCGCCGCACTCGTTCCCGTATCGTATTGCATCGCCGTGAAGGCGTAATTGCCAACCGGGTTCAATATCTCGGGATGGGTTGCCGCATAATGCTGGGCATTCAGCTCGTTATAATAGCTGAACTGCAGACCTAAACCCTTGACGTTAGGCGAAGTGTAGACAATACTGTCTCGTTCTGTTACGGTTGAATCTTCGGGATTGATGTCCCTGGTGATGGCCGTAGAACCTGTAGGCTCATAGCTGAGTTTCAGAATATCGCTCAGGAACGCCTGTTCCTCTTCAGTCTGCATGTCGCTTCCGGTGTAAGAACCGCTTATCAGGATTCTGCCGCCTTGGCTGGCGTATTGCCTGATGCTGTTCTGCAGGGCAGGCGTGAACGACTTGAAGAAGGCGTGAGTATAGCCGTCATGGCGCTCCAGTCCGTTGATGAGGTCAACTGCCTGATAGTTCTTCATCTGAACTCTGCCGCTGGCGATGACTTCACTCGAACAGCTGGAAATATTATATTTGCCCGAAGCTGCAATACTTGTAGCATGCGCCTGAACGTAGTTGAAGTCGTTGCCTGCCACAAACTTGCCAATCATTTCGTTGCCGCTGAAACCGAGTCCGAAACTGGTTTCGTTGCCCATTCTGCTTCTGTCGAACACCTGTTGCTTGCCGCTCCATCCCGCCGTCAGTCCGTAGCTTACACCCGGATCCTGATTGAGGTCAAATCCCTGCTTTTCCTCATTATCCACGACCTGCGGAGAGGCAAGGCGATGGAAATTGTTTACGATGAGCACAGACTTGCTGGCAGCAGGATTATAGAGTACAGAGAGGGTTTCGGTTGTGAAACTTTCTCCTCCTGCATTAACCGCAGCCACCTTAAAATGGTAAAGCTTGCCCGGTTCCAGCTGCATCTGGCAGCGGGTGGTGTTCACGATGGTTCCGTTGTCAAAACCGCCTTGTCCCTCAGCCTTATAAATAATGTAAGAAGTAGGGCGGGCAGATGGTTCCGTCTTGTCAAGCTGGGCAGTCCATGAGAGTAGGGCAACACCTTGGTTCTGCGTAACGCTGAAGTTCTGCGGAGCCAGCGGCTGGACCACGTATCGGGTTCCATGATTGCTGTTTACGAAGCGCAGGATAGTTTTGTAGATGGAGCGTGCGATATAGAACTTTCCGAGCGGATCCTGAGCAATTCTCATGTCAGGGAAATTCTGATGCGAAAGCATTTCGAGAATAGCCGACGGAACTTCCGGCAGACGGGTTTCAGAATAGTTTCTGTCCCATAGGTAGCGTTTGCCGAATTCTCCGAACTGAGCCGTCAGATCCGTAACGAGATTATCGCGCAAAGCCCTGGCGAAATCCTTGGATGTGAATCTTGAGATTCCGCTGTTCAGCATTCCGTCGTTATAATCCGTGGTGCAGATAGCAAGGGCTCCAAAGGTAGATTTTCCGTCCTTATTATAACCCGCATCACTATGAAGTGCCAGCGAGAGTTCTATAGGCACGTGCTTGCCATTTTTGGCAGGCATGTAAACCGAACCGCCGCCCAGCCAATTGGTCATCAGCGAACGGGTGTTGATGTCGTCGGCGTAATCATTTTCTCCCTTTCTGCCTCCATAAACCTTATAAGGAGCACCAGCCCATTGGGCATAGTATCTGGCTCCTTCCAGGCAACGGGGCAATCCGCTGGTATAACCGCCACGCTCTATGTTTCCCATGCCGCCGCCAAAGCGGACAGCATCTGTAGTTACGACTCCACGGCGTGAAGCCTTGTTGGTGCAGACCACGCGGTTGAACTCGTTGCAGCCCTTGTCGAAATCGAAGGTGCCCAGGTAAACCCAGGTGCCTCCGCCCATGCGCTGGTTAACGGAAAACTCCGTGGCTTCGCCCTTGTGATAAACGATGTATTTTGCATCGCTCACGCTCTTGGGGAGCGACTGGTAGCTTACGTAGACTGCGTATTTGCCAGCTTCCTTGAAACGGGGCTGGTAGCTTACCTGGCTGGTTTTCTTGCGCTTGGTAGCCTTCGCCTGTCTCACGGTTCCCATGCGGAACGGATTTTCCCCATCTTTCAGTCGGGAGCGGTTGGCAAAACCGAGCGAATCGCAGTTTTTCCATCGCTTGCTCGCCTCCTTTTCGAAATAATAAACCGACTTGACATCATCATCATTATCGATGACGATTTCGTTCGTCTGCCAGTCTCTTTCGCGGGGTGTGAAGACGATGGCTCCCGCATTCTGGAGCATCGGGATGAGGTAGGGCACGACGATGGTTTGGGTAAAGAGATCTTCGTTTGTGCAAAACAGGTTAGGGCGTTGCCATTTCCATACATCTCTGTCGGCATAATAATACCGTCCGTGCGAGGCCCATAGCGAAAGGTGCCTGTTCTGTAGTCCTGCCGTAACGAAATAAGGGCGGGAAACATTAAACACCCATGGGTCGCCATCATAATCTATGCCTTGCCATGCGCCGCTGTTAGCCTCGTCGTAGATAGGAAAAAACGATTTGCCGTTAGCCTGAAGCGAAGCTCCAGCGGCTAACAGCAAACTGCTTATCAAACAATATGTTATGTTTTGGTGTTTCACTATACGAATACTCCTTCTTTAATAGCTGACTAAACCGTTATCTTCTAACGTTTAATCAATATTTCCGATTGTGAACTTCTCCGGTTTCTTTCCTTTGAAATCCTTGAAGTACAACTTGATTTCACGCATGTCTTTGTCAACATCTCCTGACGGGATAATCTGCCTGGTGCATTGGATGACCTTCTTCTCATAGTCAAGCCCATAGAGATGGATAGGCAGATGCGCCTTGAGGGCTATGAAATAGAATCCCTTTTTCCATTCTGGGTTGAGCGAGCGGGTACCTTCGGGCGTAATGCACAGTCCGAAAGCCTTGCGCTTATCCGCTTCTGCAGCCAGATTATCCGTCATGCTAGTATGTTTGCTTCTCCACACAGGAATACCTCCCATCTTTCTGAAGATAGGACCTAGCGGCCAGAAGAACCATTCCTTTTTCATGAGGAAATTACATTTGATTCCCTCAGCATGGGCAAAGAGCTGGCCCAGTATCAGATCCCAGTTGCTGGTGTGCGGAGCCATGCAGATAATATACTTTTCAGGAAGCTCCTGGGTGATGATTTTCTTATAGCCCAAGCGCTTATACAATATCCATTGACAAATTCCTTTTACCATATATATAAATAGGTGTATTTCCTGATTCTGATGATGAAAGGATTATGCCAGGTTTGAAATCTGGTCGATGATTTCGCTCACCTGCTTGTTGAAGTCGACTGTGAGTTTCTTATAATATTCACCCTTCGTGATTCCCGGTTCCGGGTGAGACACGCGGCTGATGTAATCGCCGTTGATCATGACGATAGCTGAAAGAATGCCATCCACATCTTCCTGTGAAGGCTTACCATTATACAAAGATGCAGCTACTGTCTCGGCGAAAAGTTCGCTTGTAATGTAGTTGATCGTGCGCTTTAAATCTCTTTTATTAGCCATAATTCTTTTCTCCTAATTAATGATTAATTAAAAATATCGCTCAAAGATAATCATTTTCTTTGAAATAACATCATTTTTTGGGAAAAAATGTATCTATTAACGCATTTTTAGCATTTTTCTTTCCGTATCTCGCAGAAAAGAGTTATTTTTGCAGATGTTTTTGAAGTTTCAACTAATTAAAATAAAAACGAATTATGGAAAAAAGTGCATTGCAGATTGCAAGAGCTGCTTATCAGCCAAAATTGCCTAAGGCTCTCCAGGGTCCAGTAAAGGCAGTTGAAGGTGCAGCAACACAGTCAGTAGGTAATCAGGATGAAATCAAGGCGTTGTTCCCTAACACTTATGGAATGCCTGTTATTACATTCGAGGCAGGTGAGGCTAAGGAACTTCCTGCTTTCAACGTAGGTGTTATCCTCTCTGGTGGTCAGGCTCCTGGCGGTCACAACGTGATTTCTGGTCTCTTCGACGGTGTGAAGTCTCTCAACCCAGCTAACAAGCTCTATGGTTTCATCCTCGGTCCTGGTGGTCTCGTTGACCATAAGTACATGGAGATTACTTCTGAACTCATGGACGAATACCGCAATACTGGTGGTTTCGACATCATCGGTTCCGGTCGTACCAAGCTTGAGAAGGAAGACCAGTTTGAGAAGGGTATTGAGATTCTTCGTGAACTCGGCATCAAGGCACTTGTCATCATCGGTGGTGACGACTCAAATACCAACGCTTGCGTTCTCGCAGAATACTATGCTGCCAAGAAGTATGGCGTACAGGTAATCGGTTGCCCTAAGACTATCGACGGCGACTTGAAGAACGAGCAGATTGAAACTTCTTTCGGTTTCGATACAGCCTGCAAGACATATTCTGAGCTCATCGGTAACATCGAGCGCGACTGTAACTCAGCACGTAAGTACTGGCACTTCATCAAGTTGATGGGTCGTTCAGCATCTCACATCGCTCTTGAGTGCGCTCTCCAGACTCAGCCAAACATCTGCTTGATTTCTGAGGAGGTAGAGGCTAAGGAAATGTCACTCGATGATGTTGTTACTTATATTGCAACTGCAGTAGCTAACCGTGCTGCTGAGGGCAACAACTTCGGTACCGTTCTCATCCCAGAGGGTCTGATCGAGTTCATCCCAGCTATCAAGAAGCTCATCGCAGAATTGAACGAGGTTCTTACAGACCCTGCAACAGGCGAGAGCCGTGAGTTTGCAAGCGCAGAGGAGCAGATTGCATTCGTTAAGGGTGCCATCGCTAAGGACAACCTCGCAGTTTTGGAGTCTTTGCCAGCTGACGTAGCTCGCCAGCTTTGCCTCGACCGCGACCCTCACGGAAACGTACAGGTTTCTCTCATCGAGACTGAGAAGTTGCTTTCTCGCATGGTAGCTGAGAAGTTGGCTGCATGGAAGAAGGAAGGCAAGTTTGTTGGTAAGTTCTCTGCTCAGCATCACTTCTTCGGTTACGAGGGACGTTGCGCAGCTCCTTCTAACTACGATGCTGACTACTGCTACTCACTCGGTTTCAACGCTTCACGCCTCATCGCTAACGGCAAGACCGGTTACATGTCAATCATCAAGAACACAACAGCTCCTGCAGCAGAGTGGATTGCAGGTGGTGTGCCAATCACTATGATGATGAACATCGAGCGTCGTAATGGTGCTAACAAGCCAGTTATCCGCAAGGCTCTCGTTGAGCTGGATGGCGCTCCATTCAAGTTCTTCGCTTCTAAGCGCGATGAGTGGGCTAAGGAAACAGCTTACGTTTATCCAGGTCCTATCCAGTACTGGGGTCCTTCTGAGGTTTGCGACCAGACCACAAAGACTCTCCAGTTGGAGCAGGCTAAGTAAAAAATAGAATAAATATTTTTTTATATGTCAACAAGACGAACGGCTTCTTCACAGAAAAAGAGTGCCATGGCGAGAAAGAAAACTCCTCGGCGTGGCGGCTCCCGTGGTAGAAGGCGTTCGTCTTCTTTTTTGCAACGCTATCCCCGTTGGGCGTGGTGGATAGGCGGAACGGCGGTTATCGTGCTCTATGTCTTTCTGTTCTATCATTTCTTTGTAGGTCCAACTGGTTTCCGATGGCGTGCGCTTTATGGCGATGCTGAATATCCTGAAGGTTTCGAAATTCATGGAATCGACATTTCGCATTATCAGGGCAAGATAGACTGGGAACAGCTCAAGAATGCGATGATCAAGGGGTGTCCTGTGCGCTTCGTCATCATCAAGAGTACGGAAGGTTCTTCACGGTTGGATGAGAATTTCCGCGAGAACTTTAATCAGGCTCGCGATTTCGGCTTCATCCGGGGTGTTTATCATTTCTGGAGCAATAAGTCGACAGCCCGAGAACAGGCTTATTATTTCCTAGACCAGGTTCATCTTACGGATGGCGATTTGCCTCCGGTACTGGATATCGAACATAAGCCGGCAGATAAGAGTGTGGAGGATTTCCAGCGTGATGTGCTTACCTGGCTGCATATTGTAGAGGATAAGTATCATGTTAAACCTATCATCTACACCTATTATAAATTCAAGGAGCAATATCTGAGTGCGCCTGTCTTCGAGGATTATCCTTACTGGATTGCCCACTATTATGTTGACAAGGTTCAGTATAAGGGCAAATGGAAGTTCTGGCAGCATACGGATGTGGGCAAGTTGCCGGGCATTAAAGGCTACGTAGATTTCAATATTTACAACGGCAGTTATTATGAGCTCAAGCAACTCTGCATAGGAAGCAATAATAACGAGAAGAAATTTATGGAATAAAGGTTGGATTTTTGGCAATATGCGAAAATCCAACCTTTATTCGTATGTTTTAATCTGATATTTCTGATTTCAGATTTTTCGTTCTGAATGTTTAGAATCAGAAAAGAAGCTTTATGAACCTAAAACAAGGCAGGCCCAATTGTTGTCAATCTGTCTGTTTATTTCATGCATTCCCAGTTCTTCTGCTTTCTCCAGGAGTACAGGAATATCTTCTTCGTAGAAACCGCTCAGAACCAGAGTTCCGCCGATGTTCATCACGCTACGGAAAGCGCGCATGTCGTCGAGCAGAATGTTGCGGTTGATGTTGGCTAGAACCAGGTCGAAAACGCCGCTGATGTGGTTGATTACCTGACTGTTGCCAAAGAGAACTTCCATGTTTGTTACGCCGTTCAGCACGGCATTATGCTTGGCATTTTCCACGCTCCACTCGTCAATATCATAGCCTACCACGTCTTTCGCTCCGAGTTTTGAGCAGGTGAGGGCAAGGATTCCCGTACCCGTTCCGCAATCCAGGATGCGCTTGGTTCTGATAGGCATGTGGAGCAACTGGGAAATAATCATGCGTGTGGTTTCGTGGTTTCCTGTTCCGAACGCCAGTTTCGCCTCAATACCTATTTCAATAATGTCGGGTCTGTTGCTCGTATCGGGATAGAGTTCGGGATGTTTCGCATCGTAAATCACCACCTGATTGTCCACATAAATTGGTTCGAATCCCTGTTCTTCCCATTCCTGGTTCCAATCCTTATCTTCTGCATCTTTCACCTCGTAGGTTATTTTCGTATCCCCGATAGGGAAATCGGCAATATATGCATCCAGCATCTCCTTGTCGAAGAGTTCTTTCTGCACATACGCTTCCAGTCCGGTTTCTGTTTCTTCAAAAGATTCGAATCCGGCTTCGGCTGCTCCATCTGCAAGCAGATCCTGACAGGCCTGCATCAAGTCGGCAGTCGTTTCAATAGTGAATGTTGCTACTAAATATTTCATATTTAATTTGTATTAATTTCTTGTCTAAAAATGCCTTCGAATGTTCAAAAAAGCTAGATTTCTTTTAAATCTTCTGCAAAATTATAAAAAAATAGGGGAAAACCTACAATAATTTAGGGAAATTCTGTATTTTTGCATAAAGATAAGCAATATTTTTGCATCCAGATTATTATATAATCAGAAAAAGGCTCTTTCGGGAGACTTCTTCCTGATGATTTAAGATGATTCGGGAAGAGAAAAATGAAGAAAGAAAAAGAGAAAAAATAAATAGGAGAACAGAATATGAAAAGAAAGTATCTTCTTGCAGTCCTTATCGCAACTGCGATGCCATTCACCTCGATGGCACAGGACGATGACCTCTACTTCAATCCGAAGAAGGAGGCCAAGGAAAAGGCTGAGAAACGGGCTCAACTCCAGCGCCAGTATGCTGAGCAGCGGGCTCGTAGAGATAGTATTTACAGTCTGTTTTGGAGCGGAAGCAACCGTTCGGTAGATGAATACAACCGGGGCGGAAGAATCTTCAGCCATTATGAGAATGTAGGGAAAGATTCCCTGGGCAACGACATCATCCAGTTCCATGTGGGCAAGGGTGTGGCGCCTGACAGCATTTATGATGATGCTTACTTCGCCCAGAAGTATGCTGACAGGGATGAGGATTTCGTCCGCACGCGCGAGATGAGCCGTTGGGACGGATTCTATAATCCGTGGTTCTACGATTATTATGGTTACGGTCCTTACTATTGGCGCAGCCGCATGTGGGGCTGGCACAATCCATGGCGCTACGGCTATTATGCCGGCTGGTATGATCCTTGGTTCGACCCTTGGTACGATCCATGGTATTATGGCTATTGCGGATGGTATGGTGGCTGGTACGACCCTTGGTATTATGGCTGGGGCGGCTACTACAACCCTTGGTATTGGGGCGGTCCGATATACGGACATGTAAGTTATGGCGGCTTCGCAGGCAACATTCGCTACAACAACCCAGGTCGTATTGATGGTTCTAATCACCAGTATACAGGAGTTGGCGGTAATAATCGTAATACTTATTCACGTCGTAGTGGTTCTAACCGTAGTTTTGGCCAGCGTCAGAATACCGGCAACTTTAATAATAACTCTTCTTGGGGTAGTCGTAGTAATTCTGGCTTTAGTAACAGTAGCGGTAATTTCGGAGGTGGTAGCTTCGGAGGTGGCGGCCGTTCCGGTGGCGGTAGCTTCGGAGGCGGTGGTGGTCACTCTGGTGGCGGCAGCTTCGGAGGAAGAAGATAAATTGATAACAATAATTAGTATTTGAGAAGATTATGAATAATTTAAAACATATATTCTTTGCCAGTATGCTCATGGCTTGCATGACGGCTGCTGCGCAAGAAACTTATCAGGACGCTAAGTTGGCTGCACCCCAGCTTACTGGTACTGCCCGCTATGTGGGTATGGGTGGTGCTATGGAAGCTTTGGGCGCCGATATTTCCACTATCAGCAGTAACCCTGCAGGTATTGGTCTTTTCCGTAAAAGCCAAATAACTCTTACTGCAGGAGTTATCGCCCAGACAGATGCAGAGAATTATACGGAGTATAATGATGCTCGTATTACTTTTAATGGTAAAAAGAGTCATCCTACCTTTGACCAGGTGGGTATCGTATGGAGTCCGAAAAACAAAGGTACCAATTGGCTGAATCTGGCTTTCAATTATCATAAGAGTGCCGACTTTGGACAGATTCTGAATGCTGCCGGAGCATTGAAGGATGTTTCTCTTAATAAGATAACCGCAGCTAAGAATTTCAAGGAGTATGCGGGGTGGACCAGTCAGGACGCCAACCTTGGTGGATATAAGGATAATTCCGGAAACTATCAGCCTGGTTTGTTTACTGTTCCTACTGATGGTGGTTTGGCTTATGCTGAGGCTAATAAGTATTTGTTTGGTCAGTATCAGCATGGTTATATTGGCACCTATGATTTCAACATTAGTGGCTCGCTTAATAATCAGGTTTGGCTTGGTTTGACAGTCGGACTTCATGATGTTCATTACAACAGCAATTCTCTTTATTCTGAAGACTTCGTTGATGGCAATATAATGGATTCATTTGAGCAGTTGAAGATTACTGGAACAGGATTTGATGTGAAGGCGGGTGTTATTTTCCGTCCAGTCAAGGATTCTCCTTTCCGTATTGGTGCTTATTTCAATAGCCCTATCTTCTATGATCTCACAGTTAGTGGCGATAATGATATTACTATTTCGGGGAATAATGATCCTGCTACCTATGAGGAAAAAGATGGAAGTCAGCAGCCTTGTTATGTCAAGGGTAGTAGGGGACAGAGTATAGATTATGATTTCCGGCTTAATACACCATGGAAAGTGGGCGCCAGCTTGGGTCATACTATAGGAAATTATCTGGCACTTGGTGCAACTTATGAATATGCCTGGTACGATCATATGGACAACCGTGTGAAGGATGGTGGTTATTATGATTCCTATTGGGGAGACTATTATGAGAGCAGTAGTAGTGATGAGGCTATGAATCACGATACTCAATTAAACCTGCAAGGTGTAAGTACCTTGAAGTTGGGTGCAGAGATTAAGCCTGTTGACATGTTGTCAATCCGATTAGGTTATAATTATGTATCGCCAATGTATAAAGATAATGCTTTACGCGATCAGACATTTGACAGTAATGGTGTTTATATCGCTTCTTCTGCTGATTATACCAACTGGAAGGCAACAAACCGTTTTACTTTAGGTATTGGTTTCAATTACCAGAATTTGGCTATAGATGTGGCTTATCAGTATTCTACCCAGAAGGGAGATTTCTATCCATTCGAAAGTTTTACGGATATGGGCTGTTCTGTTAATGCAACCAAGGTCGACAACAAGCGCCATCAGTTGCTGATGACCATTGGCTATAAGTTCTAAAATGTGAAGGTAGGGGAGTTATTGATTAAATAATGTGAAATCCCTAAGAAAATGCCCGTTTTTAGAAAAAAAGTTGGGAAAAAGTTTGGTGGTTTCATATAAAAACCCTACCTTTGCAATCAAGAAGTCGAGATGATTTCGTGTCATAGGTTAGATTTAGGTTGAGATGCTGATGTATCTCATTCTCTTAAAAATATTAGTTTTTTTAGTGGTTAATTTAGTTTTAGTAAGTATGTTTAGGGTCTGTTGTGAAACAGGCCCTATTTTTTTTGTGCTTTCACAAAAAAAATCCCCCAACAGGATGGCTTGGAAACCATTACCTGTCGGGGGAAGTATTAATCCTAAATAAATCTACCTTGAATTAACTAACCTAATGAAATTATCCTTCATAAATCTACTTAAAGAACTAATACTGGCCTTATTTGAACTATTAAATCATACTATTTGTTTCTGTAATTATCCAGACCCTTGTTCAGGAAGTCGAGATAAGCACTTACATCTTCTTTGAAGCTGAAGGCTGCTGCAAGAGGATTACCATCGTTGTCAATAGCCACATAGAATGGCTGAGCGTTGGCTCCAAACTTGCTTGCCTGCAGATAACTCCACTTGTCGCCAACGGTACGCAGGGTGCGCTTCTCGCCATTAAACGTTACCTCCATAGGCGCAGGAAGAGGAGTCTTGTCATCTACATAAAGTGAGATGAGAACATAATCCTTTGTCAGCTTATCGGCAACCGATGGATCTGTCCAGACAGAAGCCTCCATCTTGCGGCAGTTTACACAACCATAACCCGTGAAATCAAGCAATACCGGTTTGCCGGCAGCCTTAGCCGCAGCCATTCCCAACTCATAATCCTTGTAAGCAGGCTCTACGGTCTTGGTGTTGAGGTTGAAGTCCTGTGTATTAATAGGTGGAGCAAATGCGCTCACAGCCTTGCAAGGAGCACCCCAGAGACCCGGAATCATGTAAACCGAGAATGCCAAAGAACAAAGACCCAACATGATGCAGGCTACAGGCATAGGCTTGTTGATGTCGCCGCCGATTGCATCAACCTGGAACTTCAGCTTGCCGATGAGATAGAGACCCAACAGACCGAAGATGACAATCCAGAGAGAGAGGAATACTTCGCGGTCCATGATGTGCCAGCCGTAAGCCAGATCGGCTACAGAGAGGAACTTCAGAGAGAAGGCAAGCTCGACGAAGCCGAGCACAATCTTGATGGTCTCCATCCACGAACCCGACTTAGGAGCCGACTTCAACCATGATGGGAAGAGGGCGAAGAGGGTGAATGGAAGCGCCAGAGCAAGCGCGAAACCGAACATTCCCACGGTAGGAGCGAGCCAGTCGCCGGAAGTAACGGTCTGAACCAGCAGCAAACCGATAATAGGAGCTGTACATGAGAAGCTGACCAATACCAGGGTGAAAGCCATCAGGAAGATAGAAATCAGACCCGTGGTGCTGGAAGCCTTGTTGTCTACCGCATTTCCCCAACTGTCAGGCAATTTGATTTCGAACCAACCGAAGAACGAGAAGGCGAAAACGGCAAGCAGGAGGAAGAGGATGATGTTGAAAACGGCACTTGTGCTGAGCGCATTCAGGGTGCTAGGACCTGCGATGGCTGTTACGGCAAGACCCAGAACCAGATAGATGACGACGATGCTCAAACCATAAGTAATCGCATCGCGGATACCTTTCTTCTTATCGTTCTTTGCACGCTTCAGGAAGAAACTTACGGTCATCGGGATGATAGGCCAGATGCAAGGCATGACGAGCGCAAGCAGACCGCCTACGAAACCGATAAAGAAGATGTAGAAGAGCGAATGATTGGCGATGTCGTTAGCTCCGCCAAATGCCTGAAGTTCTTTAACAACCGGTTTCCATAAGTCCTTGACGTTCAGATTTTCCATAGCAGATGCCAAAGCTGCGGAATCTACTGGTTGGGTAGCGCTATCTGTCTGAGCCAGGGCTGCAACCTTAGCCAGCGAATCTGCCTTCATCTTTGCTGCAAGAGCAGGATCTATTGCCTTTGCATTCAGAGCATCTTTTGCTCCAGCTGCAGGAGCATCAACGGCAGGCGATTTGCCACTCTGCCTAAATGCGGCCTCGCTTGGTGGCAGGCAGTTTTGGTCGTTGCAGGCGCCATATTCCAGATAGGCATCAATATGATAATTAGGTTGGGTAAACTTCACCTTCTGTACAAAGGTAACGCTACCCTCAAAATAACGGAGTTTCATCTCGAAGAGAGGGTCGAACTTTGCAATTTCTCTGCCGCGTGGCTGAAGTTTGCCTACGAGTTCAGCTCCTTCAAGCTTGTTTACGTTGAACGAAGCGGAAATCGGACCATCGCCACCCAAACCGGTAGAATAGACGTGCCATCCCGGTTGGATTTTTCCGCTAAACACGATTTCGGCTACAGCACTTCCGTCTGTTTTCAGCGAGCTGGTGAACTTCACAGGGTTCATCATCTGCGCCTGAGCCAGCATTACTACAAGGAGTAATTGAAATATTAAAAATACTTTTTTCATTTCTATTTTTTAATTTTATGTTGCAAAGTTACTAAAAACTAATCATATTACGTATTCAGATGGCTTTAAGGGTACTCGGTTTTAATTTTTTTAAGAAAAAATGCTAATTTTCTCAGTTTAACTTGGCTATTTCGTACTTTTAATGTAATTTTGCTGACAGAATAAAGCAATCCAAAATTCTTTTTCTCATAACGCCTATTTACCATAATACCGGTTAGAATTAAAAAGAGGAAAGTAAAAAAAGGGGGTCAAAACACGTCTGTTACACATGTCATTCAGGTTCCTTCAGTTTTCCTGCGCTAAATAACACATTTTTGATAAACCACCAAGAAAAATGCTCAAAAAACTTTGCTTATTCCAAATAATAATCTTAACTTTGCGGCATAAAAACAAAAAGTTGGTTTCGATTATGGCAAAAATAGAAAGACAAAAGCGAATCTATCGCAAGCGCATCCCTTATGGAATGCAGAATTTCGAGGATGTTATCAAGGAAGATTGCTACTTTGTTGACAAGACTCCTTTCATTGAGAATATAGAAGAATCAAACAAATATTTCTTCTTCATACGCCCTCGCCGTTTCGGAAAGAGCCTTACAATCTCCATGCTCGAAAACTATTACGACATCAATAAGAAAGATCAGTTCGAAAGCCTCTTCGGGAAACTTTACATCGGAGAAAATCCTACCCCCGAACGCAACAGTTATCTTATCCTGCATCTGAATTTTGCCATGATTTCAGCAGGATTGGATAATTATAAAAAGGGACTTGATGCCCATTGCAACAACAAGTTCAATTCCTTCTGCAGCAGATACGCCCACCTGTTGCCACCGGGCATAAAGGAAGAGATGAACCAGAAGGAAGATGCCGTTGCCCAATTGGGATTTCTATGCGACAAATGTGCTGAAACAGGCTTAAAGATTTATCTCTTCATCGATGAGTACGATCATTTTACCAATCAGATTCTTGCCCACAAAGAGCATGAAACCCGATACCGCGAGCAGACTCACGGCGAGGGATATTTGCGCCATTTCTTCGACACAATCAAGGGAGCTGCAGGAGATTCGTTGGGTAGAGTCTTCGTTACAGGAGTAAGCCCCGTAACCATGGATGATCTGACCAGCGGTTTCAACATTGGAACCAACTATTCCCTATCTCCTGAGTTCAACGAGATGGTAGGATTTACCGAGGATGAAGTACGTGAAATGCTGGCTTATTACTCTAGCGTGCTGCCATTCCGCCATAGCGTGGATGAGCTTATAGAAGTGATGAAACCATGGTATGATAATTATTGTTTCAGCATCAGAAGATATGGCAAGACAACCATGTACAACTCCGTGATGGTGCTCAATTTTGTGGACAATTACATTCGCAACGATTATGATATTCCTGATAGCATGTTGGAAACCAACATCCGCATCGATTACGACAAGATCCGCATGCTCATCCGCCACGATAAGGAGTTTGCCCACGATGCCAGCATCATACAGGATATTGTAACCAAGGGATACACCACGGGAACCCTGATGGAGAATTTCCCTGCCGAGCGCATCAACGATCCTGACAATTTCCTGAGTCTGCTCTTTTATTTCGGCATGGTAACGATAGGCGGAACCTACCAGGGCAACACCCGTTTTGTGGTTCCCAACGAGGTGGTACGCGACCAGATGTACACCTATCTGCTGGATACCTATAAGGAGAATGACCTCACATTTGAGCAATACGACAAGACCCAACTGGAGAGCAAGCTTGCCTACGAAGGCGCATTCAAGCCCTACTTCGCCTACATAGCCGATTGCCTGAAGCGCTTCTCTTCCCAGCGCGACAAGCAGAAGGGCGAGGCCTACGTTCATGGTTTCACCCTGGCGATGACGAGCCAATGCAAGTTCTACCGTCCCATCTCAGAACTTGACAACGATGGCGGTTATGCCGACATATTCCTCCTACCCCTCTGCGACATTTATAAGGACATGGAAGATTCCTACATCGTGGAGCTGAAATATTGTAAGCCGGGCACCAGCGATGAGCAGTTGAACCATCTCTTCGAGGAAGCCTCTGCTCAGATAAGGCGCTACGCCGATAGCGACATCGTGCGCGAATCAGTAAAGAGAACGAAGCTTCATCAGCTCGTCGTGATTTACTGGGGAGCAGAGATGGCGATGTGCGAGGAGGTGGAATAAATAGAGTGAAATAAAAGAGAGAAAGAGAGAAAGGGCAATGTAAAATCTGGAATTATGGCAGAAAAAACAAATAAGGGGATGAACGTTTTGTTCACCCCCACTCTCAAATTATTGCTCAATCTTCCATTTGCCTTCCCCGTACCATTTAACCACTTGACTTGCGGTATAAGGCTCAAAATCCCAGTCGCGGGAGTGCATGAACATGTTTGTCTTGGGGTCCCAATACCAATAATGGGTGGAACCTAGGCCATAGCCCAAACTGAGTCTGCATTCGCTTGGAACGGAGGCGAGAGGGGGAACTGCTTGGAACGGGGTACGAGATGGCAACGGATATTCTATTTACTATAATAAAAAGCTTGGTTGAATACGAAAAAATATTGCATCAAATTGCTATTTATACATTAAATTCTGTGAAATTTAAAAATATTCTAGAGTTTTTGTGCTGAATTCATTTTTTTATTTGTATTTTTGCATCAAAATTATAATTAATTATGAAAGCAGATCAGAAAGAAAAATGCCTTCAGGCATATTACCATACTGATATCGAGCCTACACTAGACCGACTGAATCAGATAAAGGACATAGTCTCTAATTTTGAAAAGGATGGAGCAAATCGCCTCACTTGTGCACTCGAAATGAAGCACAAGGACCTAGACGAAATAGAAAAGCTTTCAGAATTCATAGCTCAAGCCCGCGAAAAAATGGAAAAAGAACTGGAACGACTGAAAAAATTTGAACCCACTTTCAACAATCAATTTGCTACGGACCACAATAACTACTATAATTCTGTAAGCGAAGTTCTAAGACATATCAGAAGCCATCTGTCCCCTCTGAAAATCATTCTCAAGAAATTCTGCCCAAGAAAGCATCCTACGGTTCAAGAATGTGAGACCTATAAGATTTTGCCCAAATCGGTAATCGATGCATCATTACTAGGAGATGAAATTTATGAGGCTGATTTGTTTAAACTCGATAGTTTCCCAGCAGAAGTACAGGGGCTGTATAACGAGATGATAAAATTCTTCAAGGCTGAAAAGGAATGCATGGATATCTGCACAGAGATATTAGAAGAGGAACGGGATATACGCAAAGACCCCATTAAGAGCAAATGCATATTGGATAAATACAGACAGAATGCATACAAACGTATGGAAAATTGGATTATGCTTATCTCCGAAGATGCAATAGAATATCTCAAGGCTACAACTCCAGCTTATCATGCATACCAGCAATATGCTTCGGAGGAAGGATTTGCGCAAGGAGAATTCCATAAGCAGAACTGCGCTTCTATGGATCATCTTTGCCTTATCGAAGCTGTGACAGAAAATGATGATATTACCATTAAAGAGAAAGTGCTTTGGGGCAATAATCCGAAAACCATAAAGAAAATCAGATATGTAATAAGCCACTTTGATGAACTGCTGCCAGCAAGATTCAAGCATAAACTGATGGGAATGTATGAATATATTTTCTGTCAATGGGCCTTGCCTGAGAATGTGAAACAGGCTGTAGATTACTTCCTGGAACATTACAACGGAATCTACAAACCCGTAAAATATGCCGCAGTAAACAAGCATAGCCTGGGATATGACAAGAACTCAAAAATGGTAAAAGATTTTACGGCAGGTATCAATGTAATTTTTGCAAATAGCAATAATGCTGAACTGATGGATTTTAGTGCTTAAAAAGTAGATTTAATTATGAGCGAAATGACTCGAAACTCATAAAAAGTGTATCAGATTAATGGCTGATACACTTTTTTTTTGTTTGTTTTTCAAATGGTAATCTACTTTCCAAGAAAAACAGATTTACTTTGTGAGAAAAGTAGATTCCCGGTAACCTCCTAATCTACTTTTCTGTTTCTTATAATCTACTTTGCTTTCTTATAATCTACTTTTTAACTTAGATAAACATCTAGATTTCGAAAAATGTAAATATTATTCTGTTCACTTCTATCTACTTTTTTTCTTGGTTATCTCTCCCAAAATCCCGACCTTTGCAGCACCAAACCACATCAGACCTGGGCAAGCGAAGACCGAAGCCTGTTTCGAATTTGGCTGATGCGGAATGGAGGTCCCCTCTCATCGAAACGGAGGGTATAACCGGAAAGAAGACAGTTATGTCTAAAAAGATTTTCTACCCAAACACAGAATTGGGTATCGACCTCAAGTTGATGACTAAGGAGCCAGGGCGCATGGCCGTTGGCGAGTATCTGGATGGAGCCATTACACACGATGGAGAAGATCACTTCACCTTTGTGCAGAATGACCAGGAGAAGAAACTGCAGAAGGTGGTGCAGAGAAATCCGCACGTGTATTTGGGAACGTACATCAACGTGAACCGCGGGAAAGACGGTACGCTCTACCCTACCTTCAACCGCCCGCAGTTCACGGAGAGCTTCACCTTCCAGGACTTCTGCCAGGGTGCCGCCGACGAGCTGCGCATCATTGGCGGCAAGGGGGATAACAGATAAACGGAGTTTAGGCTTTCTAGAGGAAATGGGGACTTCGGGGGTGCTGGTAACAGGAACATCCCTACCCTCATTTCCTCTTCAAAACAGTCTCAAATCTCAGTCTCAGTTAGGAAAAAAGTCACAATCCAACTCTGATTCCGCTTCTTAAGCCTTTATAAC
>JAJWAL010000150.1:0-5873 GCA_021618535.1 Segatella copri
ATTAAAGCCCGGGGGGACCAGCGATGGAATCGCTGGGAACGGGGGCGGAAAGGAGTTAAGGCTCTTTTTACCTTTCAAAGGGGTTAAGGCTCTTTTTACCTTTTTACTTTTTTACCTTTAAAAGATTTTCTTGATCCTCTCCAGGGCTTCTTTCATCTTCTCATCCTTGGCACAGAGGCTGATACGGATGTAACGCTTGCCGTTGGTTCCGAAGATGAAGCCAGGGGTGATGAAGACACGCGCCTCGTGCAGAATCTTCTCTGTAAGGTCTTCTACATCGGCATATTTCTCAGGTATCTTGCCCCAGAGGAACATGCCTACCTGGTTAGGATCAAACTGGCAGTCGAGCACCTTCATGATCTCCTCGGCAATGTCGCGGCGGCGGCGGTAGTTCTGGATGTTGTTCTCGCGGTGCCATTCATCCGTGTTGTTAAGCATCGCCTCGGCAGCTGCCAGCTGTATGCCTCGGAAGCTTCCGTTGTCAATGTTGCTCTTCACCTTCAGAATCCATGAGATGAAGGTCTTGTTGCTCGAAATCATCGCCACACGCCAGCCTGGCATGTTGTGGCTCTTGCTCAGAGAATTGAACTCGATGCAGCAGTCCTTAGCTCCCGGCACCTGCATGATGCTCATTGGGTGCTCGTTGAGGATGAGCGAATATGGGTTGTCGTTCACCACCACGATGTTGTGCTTCTGGGCGAATGCCACCAGCTTTTCGTAGGTTTCGCGCTTTGCCACACCGCCTGTCGGCATGTTAGGATAGTTGGTCCACATCAGTTTTACGTGGCTCAGGTCCATCTTTTCCAGAGCGTCGAAATCGGGCTGCCATCCGTTATCCTCTCTCAGATCGTAATAGGTAATCTTGGTACCCAGAATCTTGTTGATGGCGGTATAGGTAGGGTATCCCGGGTTCGGGATAAGCACCTCATCGCCAGGGTTGCAGAAGGCGAGCGTTACGTGCAGAATGCCTTCCTTGCTACCTATGAGGGGCTGGATTTCTGTAGCCCAGTCGAGGTCTACATCATACCAGCGCTTATAGAAACCAGCCATTGCTTTGCGCAACTCTGGTATGCCCACCGTAGGCTGATATCCGTGTGCGTTTGGATTGTTGGCTACCTCGCAGAGCTTATCAATGGTCTGCTTAGAAGGCGGCATGTCTGGACTTCCGATGGCCAGACTGATGATGTCTTTGCCCTCGGCATTAAGCTTAGCCACTTCCTTCAGCTTGCGGCTGAAGTAGTATTCCTGTATTTCCGTTACTCTATTGGCTGGTTGTATCATTTTTATTTTAATGTTAAATGTTGAATGTTAAATGTTGAACGTTAAGTTACTCTTTTGGAATCTTCATCATGTCAAATGCCAAGCTTACTGCTAACAAGTTAACATTTAACACTTAACATTTAACATTGAAAAACCCCTACTCCTTCTCCTCATATTCTCCCAACACCTTTATCTTCTTCACGAGCGGCGTAATGGCGTCGATGCTCTGGCGGTATCGGGTCAGGTTGTCGAAGGTGAGGTCTACGTAGAAGAGGTATTCCCACTCATGTCCGATGTTTGGCAGCGACTGGATCTTGGTGAGATTGATGTCGTAGAAACTCAGGATGGTGAGCACCTTGGAGAGCGATCCCTTATCGTGAGCCAGACTGAAGACGATGCTCGCCTTGTTGGCCTTTTCGATGGGACGGAGCAGGGCTGCCTTCTGCGGATTGCAGACCACGAGGAATCGGGTGTAGTTGTGCGGATTGTCGTGGATGTCTTCCTGCAGCACCTTCATGCCGTACATGTGGGCGGCGTAAGAAGAGCAGATGGCTGCCCATCCCCTTACCTTGTGCTGGGCGATATAGGCTGCCGAGCCTGCGGTATCTTCTGCCTCCACCGCCTTGAGGTCGGGATGGTTGGCTAGGAACTTGCCGCACTGCATGAGGGCTACCGGATGGGAGTGAACCTCCTGCAGGGTGCTCCAGTCGTCTTCTGGCAGACAGCAGATGCTGTGCTCTATATGGAGCTTGTGTTCGCCTACCACGGTGGTTCCGCTCTGCCGGAGCAGTTCGTAATTGTGGAGCAGGCTGCCCGCAATGGTGTTTTCAATGGCGCAGATGCCTACTACAGTAGGATCGCGCTTGATGTTTTCGAACACCTCTTCGAAGGTAGCACAACAGATGATTTCAATCTGTTCGCCCTCGAAATACTGGTGGGCGGTAATGTCGTGGAAAGATCCCAGCTCTCCTTGAATTGCTATTCTCTTCATGTTTCTTTTATCTTGTCTAATGTTACGAAAAACGGTCCTACTCAATAAGAGCGGGACCGTTTCGATGATTTCAAGAATCTAATATCCTAAGTTGAAATTTACACGCAACTTCCCGCTTTACAATTATTTGCAAAGTAAAAGTAATAGCTAAAAAAGAATGCGTTAAACTTCTTCATTGTCTTTACATTTTATATGTTACTCACTTTTGTTCTTTCCGAGCCCGTTTCTCCTTTATTATATAAGGAGCTTATCTGTGCTCAGATTTTCCCGAGTTCTTTCCTACACCTCTTTATTATATAAGGAGCAGGTAGTGCTCAGATTTCGAGTCTCGACTTGCAAAAATCTCAACTCGACTGCAAAAGTAACATTTTTCTTTGATATTGCCAAACAATTTGATATATTTTTCTTCATTTTCCTTATATTTTATGCTAAAAAACATATTTTCGCCCGATTTTTATCATCAGAATACGGAAAAATGCAGAAAAATGTACTCAAAAGCCAGGCGCTAGGGAGAGACGCAAAACGCCGGAATCCGTGAGGCAAGCCCCTTCCTTTATCTGCAATGTTCTCTGCCTTCAGCCTTGAATTCTCCTGTCAGCTCCCCTACTTTCTCCGGGTTCAGCTCCAGGTAGCGCTTCATGTCCTTTCCGGCACCGTCCTTGTCGCCCATCTGCATCAGCAGATTGCCGCGCTTCAGGAGGTTCTCGCTCAGAGAGGCTTTTACAGACGAGTGTTCCGCAGAATCCTTCTGTTCTGCCAATTCTTTCTCCTGCTCTACAATCTGCTGCGTCAGCGTAGCAAGCAACAGAACAGGGTTTATCTGATTCAAATCCATAACCTTATATTTTTACGAAAAGTATTCTGTTGTATATCAAGGAGTTAACCCACTTGACGCCCTAAAACAGGGCGTCAAAGTATGAGCCACTCCTTATTATAATAAGGTGAATTTACTTGATGGCCCCGATAATCTCAGTCACACTCTTGCATCCGTGAGCATCAAGCCACTCGTTGATTCCATCCTTCACCTTCTTCGTAACCGCAGGATCAATGAAGTTGGCTGTACCAATCTCAATGGCCGTAGCACCGCACATCAGGAACTCAATGGCATCCTTGGCAGAAGAAATGCCGCCCAGACCAACAACCGGAATGTTTACGGCATGAGCCACATCCCAAACCATGCGCAGGGCAACAGGCTTGACGCAAGGACCGCTCAAACCACCCGTACGGATGCTCAAGAGAGGCTGGCGCTTCTCAATGTCCACCGCCATACCCATCAGCGTGTTGATGAGCGAAACAGAATCGGCACCCTCAGCCTCCACGGCACGGGCGATGTCGGCAATGCTGGTAACATTAGGCGAAAGCTTCACGATGAGGGTCTTCTTATAAACCTTTCTCACCGCCTTCACCACGCTGGCTGCACCCTCGCAGGTTACACCGAAGGCCATGCCGCCATCCTTCACGTTAGGACAGGAGATGTTCAGCTCTATGGCCGGAATCTTATCCAGCTCGTTGATGCGCGCCGCACACTCAGCATAACTCTCAGGCGAATGTCCGCTCACGTTTACAATCATATTGGTATCAATATCCTTAATCTGAGGATAAATGTGAGAGCAGAAATACTCCACACCCTTGTTCTGCAAACCTACGCAGTTGAGCATGCCCTGAGGCGTTTCAGCCATACGCGGATAGTCGTTTCCCTCGCGCGGTTCCAGGGTAGTGCCCTTCACGATAATACCGCCAATCTCCTCCAGAGGAACGAAATCGGCAAATTCCAATCCGTAGCCGAAAGTACCCGATGCAGTCATCACAGGGTTCTTCAACTCCAAATCCTTTATCTTTACACTTAAATCAGCCATAATATTCTGTTTTACTTAAAAATGTTTTTACAAACAAAGGCAAAAGAATTCTTCGTTCTTCGTTCTTCGTTTCCAACGAATTCTTCACTCTTCGTTCTTCACTTTCCACTCTTCACTTAAATTTCCCAAGTAAGTTTCTTGATGTTGATGACAGGTCCATCCTTGCAGACGCACTGGTTACCCTCGGTAGTTTTCTCTACGCAGCAGAGGCAGGCGCCCACACCGCACGCCATCTTGTTCTCGAGAGAAACCTCACACTCCACGCCAGCCTTCTTGGCAAAGCGAGCCACACTCACCATCATCGGCTTAGGTCCGCAGGTAGAAATCATATCAAACTTCTCGTTCTCCAGAACAGAGTGGTTGGTAACGAAACCTACCTCGCCAGCCGAGCCATCCTCGGTAGTGATGCATACCTTTCCGATCTTGGCAAACTCATCCAGTTCGAGCAGATCCGTAGCCTTGCGTGCACCCAGCAGGAAGGTAACTTCAGCCCCGAAATCCTTGATGAGTTTTCCGAAATAGAGGAGCGGAGCCACACCTACGCCGCCACCTACGAGCAGATATTTCTGGCTCTTCTCGGTAGGCATGGTGAAGCCGTTGCCGAGAGGCAGCATACAGTTGAGCACATCGCCCTCCTTGAGCTGTCCGAGCTGACGGGTACCGTCGCCCACCATTGCTACGAGCAACCAGAGCTGATTATTTTCACGATCCACGAAATTGATGGAGATAGGACGGCGAAGCATGGTAGTAGGCGAATGGTCTACTCTTACTTCTACGAATTGGCCAGGCAAGATTTCAGGCAAAGGCTTCTCATCGGTAAGCTTAATCAAAACATGCTTATCGCTAAGCGCCTCTACAGAAACCACCTTGAGGTCGAGAACATATTTTTTCATCTTATTGCTAATTTTTAATATGCTTATTATATAATGTACGTATAGTATAATAGGTACGCGTAGCTTCCGGTTACGCCCACCTACGTTTCTACGATGCAAAGGTACATCAAAAATCCGAATTTACGAAAAGAAAAGAGATATTTTTTCTTTATCGCCGATCCTATGTGATCGTTTTAGGGCTCTCCAATCCCTACTTTATTTCTTAGGAACGAAGGTTTCCCAGGTCTGATCATCGTAGAAAATACGGATTTCGGTAATCTTTCTTTGCGGTTTGTCTACATATTTTACCGCCGCTTGGGCGATATTTTTAGGTGTACGATTTACACCCTGCATTTGAGGCTGGTCAAAGAGCGAGGGAGAAGTAGGGGAGGCTGCGGCTCCTTCGGCTCCAAAATCGAGCATAGGCTCGGCAGAGGCGGCTCCAGAAGGCAGACTGCCCTGCTTCATCCCCTCAGCACCACCGGCTGCTCCATCCGTAATGCCCTGATACATGTCTGCAGCACCCTCTTCGCTACCACCCTGGGAAGCCTGGTTCTGATACATAGGAGGAGTACCGTAGAGTACCCAATAAACGTTTACCTGAGGAAAACTCTTATGGATGCCATCCACAATGCTAAGCGATGGATTGGTCTTCCCGTTGAAAATATTGCTCAGCGTAGCGGTCGAGATTCCGATCATCTGAGCGAAGTTTTGCTGAGTGAGGTGCTGGTCCTCCATCAGCTGTCTGATTCTATCTTTCATGCTCTAAAAATTTTAGCGTTCATTTTTCTACTGATACGATGTTTTATTTCCGAACAAGCCACTTTTGGGCCCTTTTCGGGTTGATTTTACAAAGATAAAGCAAAAATTTAGAATGACCAAACATTTCTGAAT
>JAJWAL010000151.1:0-5813 GCA_021618535.1 Segatella copri
GAGGAAGCTGGTGTAACCGAGAAGGTTCGCCCTTGCTTGCTCAAGGAAGTAAAGTAGTTCTATTAAAGATCAAGCTCAATCATAAAAGAGCTTGATGGTAATAAAGCTTTTAATGATATATAAAAAGAGGATGCGCTATCAACTGACGGCGCACCCTCTTTTTATATTTTATGGATTTTTGTAAGTCTCTGCACGGTTATACTATCCAGAGGTGGAATCCCTTTGATTCCAAAGCCTCCTTGATTTCTTTTACGTGTTCCTCGTCGCGAGTCTCCATGGTGAGGCGGAGCACGCAGGCATTCACCTTGTTGCGGTTGGCAGAACGGTCGTGGTGAACACCGGTGATGTTGCCACCCAATCCGGCGATGACAGAGCATACCTCTACCAATTCTCCCGGTTTGTCATCCAGCTCCATCTCGATGGTACAGAGACGGCCGCTCTTGGCAAGACCACGGGTGATGACGCGGTTCAGGATGGTTACGTCGATGTTACCGCCGCTTACCACGCAGATGGTCTTCTTGCCCTTCACCGGTACCTTGTTGTACATCACGGCTGCCACACTGGCCGCACCGGCACCCTCGGCTACCATCTTCTCACTCTCTATGAGTTTCAGGATGGCTGCACAGATCTCATCCTCGCTCACGGTTACGATTTCGTCAACATAGTTGGAGCAGGTTTCAAAGGTAATCTTGCCCGGTTCCTTTACGGCAATACCATCAGCAACGGTCGCTACAGAAGGCAACTTCTCCTGTTTATGATCGTGTAGACTCTGTACCATACTTGCGGCTCCTTCAGCCTGAACGCCATATACCTTGACGTTAGGATTCAGCGACTTGATGGCAAAGGCTACACCTGAGATAAGTCCGCCGCCACCTACAGGAACGACGACAGCTTCTACATCTGGCAACTGGTCGAGAATCTCCAGACCGATGGTGCCCTGTCCGGCGATGACATTCTCATCATCGAAAGGATGTACGAAGGTGTAGCCATGCTCATCTTTCAGTTCCAGCGCCTTCTGGTAGGCATCATCGTAAACGCCAGGTACCAGACAGACTTCAGCACCCAGTCGCTTGGTGGCTTCTACCTTAGAGATAGGAGCACCTTCAGGCAGACAGATAAGGCTCTTAACACCCATGGCTGTAGCTCCCAGCGCTACACCCTGTGCATGGTTGCCCGCAGAACAGGCTATCACACCCTTCGTCTTTTCTTCATCGGTGAGTTGTGAAATCTTATAGTAAGCACCGCGAATCTTGAACGAACCGGTCTTCTGCAGGCACTCTGGTTTCAAATAAACATCACTCTCTGGGTTGATTCTTGGCGTGTGAACCAGCTCAGTCTTTCTTATTACCTTGCTCAGCACGAAGCGAGCCTTATAGAAATTGTCAAGTTGTAACATAACTGCTGATATGTGTATAGTTTATTTTGTGCAAAGTTACTATTATTTGAAGAAAATACAAAATAATTCGGTTTAATTTTTGTTTATTCGATAATATTGCTTAACTTTGCCGATGTAATTAAGCATAAAAACATAGTAACAAATAAACTATTTACTTTTATCTGGAAATGAAGAAAAATGTTTTAGCAGTAGCGCTGGCATTGATGGCAAGCATCGGTGCATACGCAGAGAAGAATACTGTCAGCTCTCCTGACGGTAAGTTGAATGTCGTGGTAGAAGACCGCGATGGCAAACTCTATTATTCCATTAGCTATGCAGGCAAACAGATGATGGACGAATCTCAACTCGGTCTGTTGGCTAATGTGGGCGATTTCAGTCAGGGCTTGACCTATCAGAATAAGAAGGAAGCAAAGGTGGAGAAGAGCTATGACCTCCGCACCGCCAAGGTTTCGCATATTGATTATCATGCCAACCAGCTCCATGTAACCTACATCAATGGCAAGAAGCAGCCGATGACCGTTACCTTCAATGTGAGCAACAACGATGTGGCATTCCGTTATACTTTTGATCAACTGAAGGCTCAGCATATCATCGTAAACGAGGAGAAGACTGCCTTCAATCTGCCGAAGGTAACCACCACTTACCTTTGTCCACAGTCGGATCCGCTCATCGGTTTTGCCCGTACCAAACCAAGTTATGAAGAAGATTATAAGGTAGATCAGCCTCTTACAGCCAAGTCGGGTTATGGCCATGGCTATACCTTCCCATGCCTCTTCAAGGTAGGTGGCGATGGCTGGGTATTGGTTAGCGAGACGGGTACTCACGGCAACTATCCGGGTTGTCACATCAGCGATTACGATGCTGCTAAGGGTTATCAGATCGCCTTCCCTATGGAGAAAGAGGCTGATGGCATCGGTTCTACATCGGCAGCTTTCATTCTTCCGGGTTCCACTCCATGGCGCACCATCACCGTGGGTTCTGATCTGAAGCCATTGGTAGAGACCACCATTCCATACGATGTGGTGGAGCCAAGATTCGAGGCTTCACAGAAATATGGAACAGGTAAGTATGCCTGGAGCTGGCTTATCTGGCAGGATGGATCCTGCAACTATAACGACCAGAAGCAGTTCATCGACCTGGCTGCTACCATGGGATATGAATATGTGCTGGTTGATGCACTCTGGGATACCCAGATTGGTAGAGACAAGATGGCTGAGTTGAGCAAGTATGCGCAGAGCAAGAATGTGAGTCTGATGCTCTGGTATAATTCCAATGGTGTGGCAAACGATGCACCTCAGGGACCTCGTGGCATCATGGACAACATCGTGGCCCGCAAGAAGGAGATGGCTTGGATGAAGAGCATCGGCATCAAGGGCATCAAGGTAGATTTCTTCGGTGGCGACAAGCAGCATACCATGCAGCAGTATGAAGACATCCTCAGCGATGCCAACGATTATGGCATTCAGGTTATCTTCCATGGTTGCACCCTGCCAAGAGGTTGGGAGCGCATGTATCCTAACTATGTATCGAGCGAGGCTGTACTGGCTTCAGAGAATGTATTCTTCTCTGATTATCATGCCAAGCAGGAGGGTTTTGAGCTGACCATGCATCCATTCTGCCGCAATGCCGTGGGAGCGATGGATTGGGGTGGTACCATCATGAACAAGTATCTCTCCAAGGATAACAAGAGTCGTCATCGCCGTTATACCACCGATGTTTTCGAGATGGCTTCTGCTATCATGAACCAGGCTGCCATCCAGTGCATCGCCATCTATCCGAACAATCTTTCTGAACTTCCTCAGCACGAGATTGATTTCCTGAAGAGTGTTCCTACTACCTGGGATGAGACAAAGTTCATCGCCGGTTATCCTGGAAAATATGCCGTTGTTGCCCGTCGCCATGGTGATAAATGGTATGTGGCTGGTTTGAACGGCACCGACCAGGTGATGAAACTCACCCTGAATTTGCCAATGCTTGCCGGCAAGAGCGTTACCTATTATCATGAAACTGCCAGCAAGGACAAGAAGGCTCTCTGGCCTGTTTCTCAGATGAAGACCGTAAAGGTGGATAAGAAGGGAAACCTGAAGGTGGAAATGCAGCCTAAGGGTGGACTGATTCTTGAAAGGTAAAAAGGTAAAAAAGTAAAAAGGAAGTAAAAAGGTAAAAAAGTAAAAAGGTAAAAAGGTAAAAAAGCCTAGCGGGGTATAATCTCCCTAGTTTCTTTTTACCTTTTTACTTTTTTACTTTTTTACCTTTCTCTGAAATGTTCCAAAGCAGCAGCTACGCCATCTTCTTCGTTGGAAAGCGTGATGTAGTCAGCTTCTGCCCTGACCTCTGGTGCTGCATTCTGCATGGCTACACCCATGCCGGCAAGTTTCAGCATGCTCAGGTCGTTGTAGCCATCTCCGAAAGCAATCATATCAGCTGGGGTGAGATTGATTTTCGCCAGAAGGCGGAGCAGGGACTTAGCCTTGTCGATGCCTTTAGGAACCAGTTCCAGGAAGAATGGGGCTGAGCGGAAGATATCCATCCTGTCGCCCAGGATCTCTGAAAGTTCGTTTTCTGCCTTGAGCATATCTGCCGGCTCGCCTGTCATGAGGAGCTTGGTTGGGTGAGGCTCCAGGGCTTCGAACAGGTTTTCTACCTTTCGGATGTTCATCTTGTTGATGCGCGATTCTTCCTTCACATACTGGTCGTCGGGCATTTCGGTGATAATCTCGTTGCCGGCGTAGCCGAGAAGGGCATGATTCTTCTCCTTCGCGTACCTATATAATATAGGTATCACCTCATCGGGCAGGAACTGGGCGAAGAGTTTTTCACCAGTCTTGGCATTCACGATGTTGCCACCATTATAGGATAGGATATAGCCGCCTCGCTTATCCAGTTCCAGGCATTCCGCCACCGGTTCGATGCCGTAGGTCGGTCTGCCTGAAGCAAGGATGATAACAACACCCTCGGCTTCTGCCTGGAGCAGCGCTTCGCGGGTTTTCGGGGTAACCACCTTGTCGTGGTTGGTCAGGGTGCCATCCAGATCAAGGGCGATGGCACGGTATGGAAGATGATTCATATTTGATATATTATTGTATTTCTAATTTGTCTGCAAAGGTAAGATAAAAAAACGAGTGGAACAAGAAAAAGCGTTAAATATGATATAAATATAGGTGTTTGACTGATAATTATCTATTTTTATTGTTTATTTTACACTATAGTCGGAAAGTTTTCTTATCTTTGCAACCGAAATGACAAACAATAATATAAATTAAATTAAACCTATCCGAAAAATGAAGAGATTAATTTCAGCAGTATTGCTTTCGGCAGCCGTAGTTGTGCCAACCATGGCGAAGAGTGCAAAGACATTGAGTAATGGTTATCCATTTACTCAGGTTCCTTTTACCAGTGTGAAGATTTCACAGAACACCTTCTGGGGTGCCCGCCTGAAGGCAGCCCGAGAGGTAACCGTGCCATTGGCTTTCAGCAAGTGCGAGAGCGAGCACCGTTATAAGAATTTCGAGATGGCTGCCTATACCCTGCAGCATCCTAACCACGAGGGTTTGAACACCAAGGAGTGGGATGTAAGCAAGTTCATGGGATTCTCTTTCGATGATACCGATGTTTATAAGACCATCGAAGGTGCCAGCTATATTCTCCAGACTTATCCAGATAAGAAACTGAAGGCTTATATCGACAGCGTACTCGATGTAGTAGGTGCTGCTCAGGAGCCTGATGGCTATCTCTATACAGCCCGTACCATCAACCCAAAGCATCCGCACCAGTGGTCGGGTGACAAGCGTTGGGTCAAGGACGAGGATTTGAGCCACGAGCTTTACAACCTCGGTCACATGGTTGATGCAGCCTGCGCTCACTATCAGGCTACCGGAAGCACCAAGTTCCTGAATATCGCCAAGCGTTATGCAGATTGCGTGGTGAAGGAAGTAGGTCCTAAGCCAGGACAGGCTACCATCGTTCCTGGTCATCAGATTGCTGAGATGGCTTTGGCTCGTCTCTATACCCTGACCGGTGAGAAGAAGTATCTGGATGAGGCTAAGTATCTGCTCGATTATCGTGGCAAGACTCATATCCGCAACCCATATTCTCAGAGTCAGGCTCCTATCCTGGAGCAGAAGGAGGCGGTGGGTCATGCTGTTCGTGCCGGCTATATGTATGCCGGTATTGCCGATGTGGCTGCCCTGACCAAGGATTCTGCCTATATGAAGGTTATCGACCGTATCTTCGAAAACATCGTAGGCAAGAAATACTATCTTACAGGTGGTGTAGGTGCCCGCCATGCTGGTGAGGCATTCGGTGCAGATTATGAGTTGCCAAACATGACTGCCTACAACGAGACTTGTGCAGCCATCTCTATGGTTTATCTCTTCGAGCGCATGTTCCTCCTTCACGGCGAGAGCAAGTATATCGA
>JAJWAL010000029.1:0-27916 GCA_021618535.1 Segatella copri
CTTCCCAAGCCTGTGAGGCGGGTTCGACTCCCGTATCTCGCTCAGAACATCAGTAACCCAGGGTTGAACCCTGGGTTTCTTGTTTTTATTAACATCTTTTCAGCCTTCTATAGCAACAAAATCACTTTTTTCGAGTTATTACATAAATATAACTAAGATAATAGAACAATAATGAAGAAACATATCATACTTGTACTAGCGCTCGTCCTGTCTTCAGGACCTCTTTTCGCACAGAGTTCACACATGACCGATGATCAGGTCATGAGCTTTGTGGTGAAAGAACATGAGCGTGGCACATCCAATTCACAGATTGTTACCAAACTGATGCAGAAGGGCGTAGACATCTCCCAGATTCGACGTGTACGCAACAAGTATCAGAAGATGTCGCAGCAGAACGAGCTCTACAGCACAACCGCTGCAGGAAATGCAGGCAACAAGAGAATGCGGACCAACAATGGTAAGCATAGAGAAGATTACCAGGACAAGGACAATGAGAAGCAGGCTTCAACCTATAGCAACTATCGCATCCAGAGCAAGCAGAACGACAGCTACTACTCATCTTATGATGAAACCAACCCAGATTATGACGATTTCAGCAAGGAAATGAACGCCCTGGTACCCGATACAGCTACCATGGTAAAACAGCTGCAGGCTGAGCTCAACCAGAAGCGCAGTAAGGTTTTCGGCCGTGACATCTTCAATAACAAAGACCTCAGTTTCGAGCCAAACATGAACATCGCTACCCCACAGAACTATCGTCTGGGGCCTGGCGATGCCGTCATCATAGATATCTATGGCGCCTCTCAGAAAACCATCGAGAGCACCGTTTCGCCAGATGGTGAAGTAACCATAGAGGGTTATGGACCGGTCAGCGTTTCAGGCTTAACCGTAGCTCAGGCTAATGCCCGCCTGCGCAATACCGTGGGCAGCAGATACCGTTCAAGCCGCATCAAGCTTACCGTAGGACAGACCAAGACCATCATGGTAAACGTAATGGGCGAGGTTAAGATTCCGGGCACCTATACCCTCTCAGCCTTCGCTACCGTATTCCATGCACTCTACATGGCTGGCGGAACCAACGATCTGGGTACATTGCGAAACATCAAGGTATACAGACACAACAAACTGGTAACGGTTGTTGATATTTACGACTATATTCTGAACGGCAAACTGACGGGTAATGTCCGCCTTGCCGACAACGATGTTATCGTAGTAGGTCCATACGATTGTCTCGTAACCATCGCCGGAAAGGTTAAGCGCCCGATGATTTACGAAATGAAGAAGAACGAGAGTGTCAATTCCCTTCTGAAGTATTCCGGTGGTTTTACAGGAGATGCTTACAAGAAATCAGTAAGACTGAACCGCAAGACCGGCAGAGAACGTGCCGTATATAATATAGAAGAGTTCGACTTCTCCAGTTTCCGTATCGATGACGGCGACTCAATCAGCGTAGACAGCATCCTGCCACGCTACGCCAACACCGTAGAGGTGAAAGGAGCCGTATTCCGTCCGGGCATGTACAATCTCGGCGAAGAAATCAACAGCGTACGCACCCTGGTAGAGCATGCCGAAGGATTGACAGAGGAAGCCTTCACCAACCGTGCCGTAATGCACCGCATGAAGTCAGACCGCTCACTCGAAGTAGTAAGTGTAGACATTGCCGGCATTATGAACGGCAAGACTCCAGATATCCCATTGAAGGAAAACGATGTTCTCTTCATCCCTACCCGACAGGAAAAGATTGTAGAGCGCACCCTCACCATCCGTGGCGAAGTGCAGTATCCAGGCGTCTATCAATATGCCGACAATGAGACCCTCGAAGACTTCGTTCTTCAGGCAGGCGGCTTAACCGACAAGGCTTCAACCGTTAATGTAATGGTAAGCCGTAGAGTAATGGATGCCAAGGCTTTACGTCCAGATAGCGTTATCGCCAAGACCTACACCCTATCTCTTAAAGACGGCTTCGTTATCGACGGCACCCCTGGTTTCAAGCTGATGCCATTTGATGAAGTAATGATCCGTCAGAGTCCGGCTTATGTAGAGCAGCAGAACGTATCGATTACCGGTGAAGTGATGTTTGCCGGTCTCTATACATTAGACCGTCGCAACGCCCGCCTGAGTGAACTCTTCAAGAAGGCAGGTGGAGCTACCGACCAGGCATATCTCAAGGGAGCCCGCATCATCCGCAAAGCCAACGAACAAGAGAAGCAGCGCATGGAGGCAGTATTGAAGATGCAGCGCGAAGAGATACAGAAAAATCTTCTGCAACTAGCCTCCAGCAGCAACAATGCCAGTGCCATCTCGCAGACCTCTAAGGATGTAGAGCGTACCAACATAGAGAAGTTCAATGTACCTAGCGAATACCCTGTAGGTATCGACCTTCCTGAGGCATTGGCGAATCCAGGCAGTGATGCCGACATCATCTTGCGCGAGGGCGACCGTCTGGTCATTCCTCAGTACAATGGTACGGTAAAGATCAATGGTGCCGTAATGTTTGCTAACACGGTAGCCTACGAAAAGGGCAAGAAGGCAAGCTATTACATCGACCAGGCAGGTGGTTTTGCCTCAGATGCATTAAAGAGCAAGGCATACATCATCTATATGAATGGCAAGGTAGCCAAACTCTCTCATGGTGCCAAAGTGCAGCCAGGCAGCGAGATTGTCGTCCCAGCTAAGCTAAAGCGCAAGATGAGTACCGCCGAAATGATGAGTATGGGAAGCAGCATGAGCAGTATCGCCGCCATGATTGCTACGATTGCCAATTTGAGTAAGTAAGAATAATCAAACGCCTATAAAGAAGGAGTCATTTTATGAAATATCCTATATTCCAAATCGATCTCAACACAGCCAACTTTCAAGAGAAAGACAGCCTGTATACAGTACTTAATGACTATCTCACGACTAGGGAAGATAAATATGGAACCCGTGAGTCAGTCACACTTCCCCTTCGTTTCAAGGGTGTGATAGCAAGAGCAGCAGAGAAAGAAGGACGTGGTGTTGTCATTCTTATTGACGAATACGACAAGCCTATACTTCAGACCCTGCGTGACCCAGAGTTACAGGCAGAACACCGTGCACAGTTGAAAGCATTCTATTCGGTATTGAAGACACAAGACCGATATATCAAGTTTGTATTCCTCACAGGTGTAACCAAGTTTGGCAAGGTTAGCATGTTAAGCGACCTCAATAACCTGACGGATATCTCGATGGATCATCGCTATATCAGCATCTGCGAAATGACAGAGAAGGGAAACTGATTGTTAGGAGTTAGAATAAGTTATTAAACAAACAGACATCATTATAATGGTTAGTATCTAAGAGAATTCTTAGATGCCAACCTTCATTGTAAGCTCAAGGAGTATTGCTGCAATGTTTGCTACAAACTCTAATAATAAGTAATAATAACAGATTCATAATTAAATAATGGAGACAAAAAAGATTGATTACCAAAGAGTGTTTCAAGAGATAAAACATAGACGCAAATTATATGCAATAATCATACCCATCGTATTTGTTTTGTCATGTCTTTATATCGTTTGCGTACCCAGGGTCTATGCTGCTGAAGCTGTGGTAGTACCAGAAGAGGAAAGTGCAGGTTCCGGTGGTGGTTCAGCCTTGAGTTCGCTGGCCTCTACTTTTGGACTTGATTTATCGTCTATGCAATCGGCAGACGCCATCACTCCCCTGCTCTATCCTGAATTGATGGACGATAATGGTTTCGTTTCAAAATTGTTTCATATCAAGATTACGAATAAGGATCATTCCATATCTACCGATTACTATACATACTTGAAGAAACACCAGGAGGTAGCCTGGTGGACAGCATGTATGGGGTGGATTAAGAGAAAATTGACTTCAAAGAAACAGGATTTGGCAACGGAAGGCAAATTCAATCCTTATAATTTGTCAAAAGATGATTCTGATATAATAGAGCAAATAAAAGAAAGCATCAAATTTACAACAGACAAGAAGACCGGTGCAATCACCATTAGTGCCAAAGCACAGGATCCATATGTCTGTAAGATTCTGGTAGATTCAGTAAGACAACATCTCCAGGTATTTATAACCAATTATCGAACCAATAAGGCGAGAAATGATGTGAAGTATTACCAGAAACTTACTGCAGAAGCCAAAGCTGCATACGAAAAATCCCGCCAGCTCTACGGAAGCTTTTCGGATTCAAACATGGATGTTGTTCTGGAAAGTATCCGTGCCAAACAGAATGACTTGGAGAATGACATGCAGCTGAAATACAATAATTATTCAACACTCAGCACGCAATTGCAATTGGCCAAAGCCAAGGTGCAGGAACGTACACCTGCTTTTTCTTTAATAAAAGGCGCTGTTGTGCCTCTCAGACCAGAATCGCCTAAGCGTATGATATTTGTTCTGCTCATGACATTCCTTGCATTTGCCGGTACAACCATTTATGTATTAAGAGATATTGTATTAGATTAAAACACTTATGAACACCAATAGTAAAGTTGACAATTCACAATCCACAAGGCGCATTGCAAGCAACACCATCGTGTTGTTTGCAAGAATGCTGGTATTGATGTTTGTCAACTTATATACTGTAAGGTTGATCATCAAAGCTTTGGGGCTTGTAGACTATGGCTTGTTCAATACGATTGCGGGCGTAATCACGACTTCCGCTTTCATCTCCGGAGTACTGACACTTTCCATCCAGCGCTTCTACTCCGTAGCTTTAGGCAAGCAAGATAAAGAAGAATTTAAAAAAGTATATTCTGCGAGTATAAACATTGAATTAATCTTATGCATCATCATTATAACCATTTTTGAGACTATAGGTTTATGGTTTGTCAATACTCAGCTTAACATACCTGCAGATAGAATGGAGTCTGTACAATGGGTTTATCAATTTTCTTTGATTACCTTTCTGTGCTCTTTCATACAAATACCATTCCTCTCTCTCATCTTTGCATACGAAAAGATAGGAGTATATGCACTGGTTTCAACCTTTGAAAGTATTGGAAAGCTGGTATTAACCTATGTAACCATCCAAATAGGTATGGACCATTTGTGCTTCTATAGCGGCTCGTTACTCTTCGTTGCACTTTTTGTCTTAACCACCTATATCGTCCTAAGCCATGTACTCTTTAAAGATTTAAAATACGCGAAAATAAAGGACAAGAGTATCTACAAGAACTTATTGTCTTTTTCCGGCTGGACAATATTGGGTTCAATAGCCAACACAAGCATGTTTCAAGGAGGTATTATTCTGATAAATATTTTCTTTGGTCCAATCATTAATGCAGCTTTTGGCGTTGCACTCCAGATAAACAATGCTGTTACCGCCTTGGTCAATAGCATGATTGTTCCATTCCGTCCTGCCATGCAAAAAAAATACGCAGAAGGCAATCAGGAATATGTCAGCCAACTGTTTACGATGTCCAACAAATTCATTTATTATGTATTGACAGCTGTATCCATCCCCCTGTTCATCAAGATGAAATGGATTCTGACCAGCTGGCTAGGCTTTGCCAATGATATAACGGTTCTGTTCTGCCAGTTGATGCTAGTCTATCTGATAGTTATATCCATGCATAATCCTATCACTATCATCATTCATGCAACGGGCAAAATCCGAAACTATCATCTATTGACAGAAAGTTTCACCGGATTAAGCCTTCCTATAACATGGGTATTCTACAAGATGGGACTACCATCCGAATCATTATTAATATCTATGTTAATGGTATGCATACTTGCACATATCGTAAGAATTTATTGTATCCGAAAAGTATTCGAATATTTTTCACTTAGACAATATATGTGGGGATTTCTAATCCCTGCACTCATAGTTTCAATAGTAAGCTTCGCAATATTTGCTTTCCTAAATGGATTCATTTCCAATCTTTGGCTCAACTTAGCCAGTATACTCTTGGGAGCTCCCTTATGCATGGCCATACTAGGTTATATGTTGGGACTTTCTTCAAATGAAAGACAACTTATCAAAAAGTTTTTAACATCAACTGTATTCAAACATGTCTGAAATCGTATCAAATAATATATTAAGCATATCCTACTTGTTAGTCTGGATATTGACGTTTATCTGGTATCATCATAAAAAAATGGTATTAGATACAGGAAGCGTCATTATGTTTATGTATATTCTATATGCTTTCTTTTCGGTTTTATCCATCAATGATCCGCTGTTTTCGGAGGCATACAAGCCTCTGAAAATTTTTCCCTATATATATCTGTATACGATGTTGATGATAGCATTATCTCCTATTATCATATATCATAGTCATCCTGCTAAAAATATCGAATATCCCAATACAAGGATATTGGTAATAATAGGATGGATTATCGTCATCTCTGCGATCATGATGATTCCAGGAATCATAGCTCAGGCGAATAAGGGAATTATAAATTTATTTGTCGATGACTCTGCTGCTAAAGAAGTGTATACAGACCAAGTAGAAGAAATAGGAAATTCCGGTAAAGCCATCCGCAACCTGCCTGCAGTAATCTACAATTCGCTATCGGATATTACAGTATTTCTGTTATTCTATTTCTTGTCTTTAAAAGATTTTAAACATAAGCTGGTGATTTATGGCTTGGCATTCACCACAATCTTAGGCGTTATCATACCCATAACGCACGGACAGCGTAGCGGTGTTGTTTCTTGTACGCTTACAGTTGTTGTTGGCTATTTTCTGTTTAAACCCTATTTATCTAGAAGAATCAACAAAGCAGTAAAGAAGATTGGCATCATTTCTATAATACTCATTTCGCTACCAATCCTTGCTATAACCATGAGCAGATTCGGAAAAGAACAAGCTGGTGTTGGCGGTTTCATCAATTGGTATGTGGGACAAGGCAGCTTATATTTCAACAATAATGGGTTAGATGCAGGTGGCATCCGATATGGCGATAGAACCATCAATCTGTTCAAGCGCATCATAGATCCAGACACGCCTAAAAATTTTGTTGAACGCAGAGACAAGTACCACAATTTAGAATTGGACGACTATTTTTTCTACACTTTCGTTGGTGATTTCACAATAGATTTTGGTCCTATAATAGCTTTTATCTTATTTGTCTGCGTTTTCTACATGCTGTGTAGAAAGACAAGGACGCATGATCCTACTATTAAATTATATCAATTGCTATTGATATACTTTACTGCATGCATTAGTATTCAAGGAGGAATGACTCTATTTTCGTATGCTGATACTGGCAATTTACGAATCATAACCCTCTTAGGACTATATGCATACTTGAGATATCACGAAATACTGCTAATAAAATATCCGAAGGAATGAGAATAAGTCTGCAATATAGATAAAAGCAGAAAATAATGACTGCAGATGATGCTATGTCATTTATTTTATGTATCTTTGCAATATGATTGCCCAAGGGCAAAATTATATTTAATACAAAAGAATAGACAAGAAGATTAAAGAGAAATAAAAATGGAAGCAAGAATCATAGCAAATTATTTGCCACAATTTCACCCTATTCCCGAGAATGACAAGTTCTGGGGAAAGGGATTTACTGAATGGACAAATGTAGCCAAAGCGAAACCTTTCTTCAAGGGACATTATCAGCCTAGAATTCCTGCAGATCTTGGCTTTTATGATTTACGTCTGCCAGAAATAAGAGAACAGCAGGCACAGTTGGCACGTGAAGCAGGTGTTGAAGGCTTCTGTTATTGGCATTACTGGTTTGGAAATGGCAAGCAATTGCTCGAACGACCATTTCAGGAAGTAGTTGCTTCTGGCAAACCGGATTTTCCTTTCTGCCTCTGTTGGGCTAATCATGATTGGTCAAACAAATCTTGGAAGAAAGACAGTAAATTAGATGCCATGATTGCGAAGCAGGAATATTTGGGCGAAAAGGATCACACAGAACATTTCTATTCTCTCCTACCGGCATTCAAAGACCACAGATACATTACGGTAGATGGCAAAATTCTATTCGTCATATATGACCCATACCGATTCCTTGGTATTAAGGAGTTCATACAATTATGGCGCAAACTGGCGAAGGATAATGGATTAAAAGGTTTCTATTTCGTCGGTATGTGTAACAATACAACTACTATACAACGCACGGAAGATGGAACACTAAAGAGAGTTTTGCCCAATCTGAAAAGCAGCAAAGAGGTTTATGAAAATCTCCTGAAGCTTGGATTTGACGGACTTAACTCGTACGGAAAATCTAGAGCAGAAATGTTAAGTCAAGGAAAATGGCGAAGAATCATTAGTCTTTATCTCCACCAGAAATTCTCTTGGCTCCCTGTACAGAAGTATAACTATCCCAAAGTGGTAAAGTACTTCTTCTCTCCAGAAGACCGATGGGAGAATATTTACCCAACCATTCTTCCACAATGGGACAGAACAGCCAGAGTAGGAAGAAAAGAGGGAGTTTACTATAACTCAACACCGGAAAATTTCAAGAAACATCTGGAAGATGCCTTGAAAATTATTGAAGGAAGACCTCTTGAACACAAAATTCTATTCCTCCGTTCATGGAATGAATGGGGAGAAGGTAACTACGTAGAACCAGACTTGAAATACGGTCATGGCTTTCTTGATGCTATAAAAGAATGTATATTGAAATGAAACCAAGACTCTGTTTTATAACAAACATCGGACCACATTATCGATTGCCTATATTCCAGAAAATCTCAGAAATATTCTCCTGCGATTTCTATCTAGGTGACCGCATCAACACCAAGATTAAAACTTTTGATTATAACAAATTGAAAGGCTATAAAGGAACTCTTAACAATCGTTTCTTTCATAACTTTTATTGGCAAAGTGGCTCTATACAATTAGTCAATAAAGACTATACGCACTATATCCTTGATGGCGAACCATATTGTTTGTCATCATGGATCATATTGTTGTGGGCTTTAATCAAACATAAGGAAACTATTGCATGGACACATGGCTTTTATGGGAATGAATCATTTGCAAAGAACATTATCAAGAAAGCTTACTATAAATTATTCACGAAACTGATGGTTTACAGTGAGTATTCCATAAGCGTAATGAAATCCAAGGGTTTCAACCCAGAGAAAATGTATTGCATTGCCAACTCCCTGGACTCTGCGCACTTATTGGATATCCGGAAAGGACTTTGCAAATCAGATGTATACTCTAAGCATTTTAACAACAATTACCCTGTGGTGATTTATTGCGGCCGAATACAGAAGAGAAAGCAACTAAACCAGATAATAGATAGTGCAAAAACGCTCTACGAGGAAAACTGCCCTATCAATGTTATATTTGTAGGAAAAGATGTAGACGGGGTAGACATTCCAAGCTATGCCAAAGCTAAAGAAATAGAACAAAACGTATGGATGTATGGTCCTTGTTATGAAGACTCTACCCTAGCGGAACTGTTCTATAATGCTTCTGTATGTGTATCACCTGGCAATATTGGTTTAACAGCCATACATGCTCTCTCATTTGGTTGCCCTATTATTACCCACAACAACTTTGCAGAACAAATGCCAGAGTTTGAATCAATAAAACCATCAAAGACCGGATACTTTTACCAGCAGGGAAATATAGCTGATTTGAAAGATAAAATCAGAAAAGTTATCTCAGCTGACGAAAAGACCCGGGAAGAAGTCCGAGAAGAAGCATTCAAGGAAATAGACAAGAAATGGAATATTGATTATCAAATTAATGTACTCAAAAAAGTTTTAGAAAATGAATAATCTGAAAATGTACCTTCGTACGCAAGCAAGAAATTGCTTTCTTCATATCATGGGATTCTTCAAAGAGCCTCAGCCAGGAATTCATATTCTTAATGGACACCGTATAGCAAAGGAGAATGAACCATCTACATTCAGAAAAATGCTGGAAGAACTTTCTCAAAAGGTTGAGTTCATTAGATTTGAAGAGGCTGTCGAGAAGATTCATCATCATGAAATGCCCTCAAAGCCACTTGTTGCATTCAGCTTTGATGATGGCTTTCTGGAAGACTATGAGATATTTGCTCCTATATTAGAGGAATTTGGTACAAATGCAGCATTCTTCATCAATCCAAATTATGCTGAAGGTTCACAGGAATATATCAATCATTTCAATGACTGCATCGTGATGACTCCAAACAAGAAACCTATGAGATGGGAGCAGATTATAGACCTGCACAAACGTGGACATATTATTGGTGCACATACGATGGATCATTACATGATCAATAGTACAGATAGAAAAGAACTTGAGTACCAGATCGTGGAGTGCAAAAAGATAATAGAAGATAAATTAGGATGCACTTGCAAATATTTTGCCTTCCCTTACGGTAAACTCTCACAGGCAAACAATCTATCAATTGATATTGCCTGCAAAACATATCAGTATGTGTTTGCTCAGTCGGTTTATAAAAAATATTTTTCGTTCGACGGAAAAGTAATCAACAGACGTCACTTTGAGCCTTTCTGGCCAATCAGACACATGTACTATTTCCTGGGATGCAAAAAGAAATATGAACTATAAAGCAACATCAAATGAAACTGCTACAGATTAATATAACAGCTAATTGGGGGTCACACGGTAAGATAGCCGAAGGAATCGGCCAACTTGCCATAAAGGAAGGCTGGGAAAGCTACATCGCTTATGGGCGCTGGTATAATCCCAGTAAATCGCATCTCTACCAAATCGGCAGCATGATGGATGAAAGAATACATGGAATCGCTTCACGTATTCTGGACAACCATGGACTAATGTCAAAACATGCAACCCGACAACTAATCAGCTATATTGAAGAGATAAACCCGGATATTATCCACCTTCATAATATACATGGATATTATCTGAATTATCCTCTATTGATGGAGTTTCTTGCCAAATATAACAAACCCGTGGTATGGACGCTCCATGACTGCTGGACTTTTACCGGACACTGTGCCCATTACATGTTTGTAAAATGCTATAAATGGCAAACACATTGTGAGAAATGTCCTCAGAAAAAGGCCTATCCCAGCTCATTATTGCTAGATAAATCCTACCGTAATTTTGAACTGAAAAAGAAATACTTCAATTCCATTCCCAATCTGACACTCGTTCCTGTCAGTAAATGGCTGGAAGGTGAGGTCAGGAAATCTTTCCTCAAGAACAATCCTCTCCATCAAATATATAATGGTATTGATATGGAGACTTTCAAGCCTAGCTTTGAAATAGACATTAGAACAAAGTATCAGCTGGCTCCTAATACAAAAATCATTCTGGGAGTGGCGTCTAATTGGTACAGAAAAGGGTTAGAGGACTTCATATCCTTAAGCAAGACTTTACCTGAGGATTACAAGATAATTCTGGTTGGAATCAACGAAAAGGATGCACAAAACATACCGGATGAAATCATAGCTATAAGAAGAACTGAGAACATCAACGAGATGAGATGTCTCTATTCACAAGCTGACGTCTTTTTCAACCCAACCATCGAAGACAACTTCCCTACCACGAATATAGAATCATTGGCTTGCGGCACTCCAATCGTCACCTATAAGACCGGAGGTTGTGAAGAAGCCATTTCTGCCGAAACGGGCTATGCCGTCGAACCAAAGAATCTGGAAAAAGCAAAAGGCTATATTCTGGAAATCTGTGAAAAAGATAAAAAAGTCTATCAGCTTTCCTGCAGGCAAAGAGCGATGAAACTTTTTGATAAAAATGAAAGATTCATTGAATATATAAACCTTTACAAACAATTGATATAGGTTCATTGAGTTTAGAGCATTCGCTTAGAATACTCTAAACTCAAAAATCTTATACAGAAACTTCAAACAGACAAACAATTCATTGGTATAGATACCATTGTCTCTGCAAGCCCTGACATCCTCCTTGATGAGAGTGAGACGACTATTGAAATTGCTGTTGCTGGCTCCACCTGTCCGCATCGTAACGAAATCCTTAGGGACATATCGGCTCGAAATCTTATGCTTCCTGAACAAGCGAACCATCATCTCGTAGTCAGAACCAATCTTGTAATCGAGACGATACAAGCCCGACTTATCAAAGACTTCTCGCTTACAATAAAACGATGGATGAGCTGGCATGAAACCAAAACGAAGCCAAAAAGGAGAAAACATTTTGGAGGAATAATATCTCACACATTTGCCTAGATTACCTTCATGAACAAAATGAATATCACCATAAATAGCATCTACGGAATGATTAAGAAAGTTATCAGCAACAGTCTGCAAAACATCTTCATCTGTATAGAAATCATCGGAATTCAAAATTCCAATTATATCTCCAGAAGCCATTTTTATGCCTTTATTCATGGCATCATAAATACCTTTATCTTTTTCAGATACCCATTTCAGTCTACCAGAGAATTCTGATTCACAACTTTTCACAATATCAATAGTTTCATCTGTTGACCCACCATCAACAATGATATATTCAAAATCTTTATTTGTTTGACACAATACAGATTTTATCGTATCATTTATTGTTTCAGCGCTATTATATGTTGCAGTTATTATTGAAATCATTATTTTATGTATTAATTAAAATTTAATTTATTTATATTATATATAACTAACTTTTCAACATATTATTGCTTTAAAATTATTTTTTTAACTACATATCTCAAGACAATCCCCCAAAAGGTTTATAGAAAAGAACATGCTTGCTTCACTATATTCTTCACAGTTTCTTCCAATCTATCAGCCCTCTACTTTGCCTGTCAAACTCGAGGGCTAAAGAGATAACAGGCTTAGAAGATGCAGCATAGGCATCAGCATAATGACGAGAAGAGATTTGATATGAGGCAGAAACTACACCACCATTATCAGACATCTTAAGTTCTAAAATGTAGATATTTTCTGAAGTTTCAACCACCAAATCTATTCTACCTGCAGACATCTGCTGTTCCTCTGAGACCTTAAAGCCACAGAGATAGAAAATGTTCTTCAGGATAAAACGGAAATGCTCCTCAAAAACAAAGCTCTCCTTCTTTTGTGTACTATAAGGGGTGCCAGCTACCAACTGCTTAAGACAAAGCATACTCCTATCTATATTAGCAGCCAACATCGATATCTTTAATTCCTGAATAGCATTGCTTACTTGCGAAGACTCCTTATGCAACATAATAGGAAGAATCATACCAAACATCGCATTTCGTACTTCCCGGTTAGGATAGCCTAACATATAGCTGCTACCAACCACCTTCTTGATGGTAAGGTAACCTGACTGATAAAGAAAGAGCTTAGGATCATTCATATTGACATCACTCATTTCCAAATAGTCTGAATCTATCAAGCAATTGTCCAATTCAGGAATCTCGTTGATGAATTTACGCAATACCTTAAGTAACATCTCGTTAGAGCCAGAGGCTATCCAATAAGAATTAAGGCGCAGATTGGCCAATGCATTACATACACTAAAAGGATTGTAAACACCTATAAGAGCACGTGAAAAATGATAGCCATCATAGATAGAACTCATTGTATCCATAAGGGCATTCTTCGTGATTGCATAGTTATCTGCCAAATCTGATAGCTGTTCTGAAAAATTGAACAGAATTTCATCTTTAGTCAAACCGCATATCGCTGCGTACTCATTCCTAAAACTGACATTAGTTAATGTATTAAGCATACTAAACAAACTTATCTGAGTAAACTTTGTAATGCCAGTAATAAAGACACACTTGATGCAGTAACCATAGTCCTTCAAGCCAGTAAAGAAATTGCGGTATATCTCACGGCATGCATCATGATGATCGGTCTCATAAGTATGCTGCAAAGGAACATCATACTCATCAACAATAATGGCTATCTGTACTCCAGCCTGTTCGTATGCCCTTTGAATAATACCATTTAAACGATTACCTAAAGACTGCTCATCCGGATTTCTGCCATATATCTTCTCGTATGAAGACAACACATTATTCAAATATTCTGTAAGCGTCTGAGCAGAAGAACCACCCAAACTCATACTAAAATAGATAACAGGACGTTTTACCCACTCCGTTTCAAGTTCCACCATTTTGAGACCTTCAAAGAGTTCCTTTCTACCCTCAAAATAACACTTAAGTGTTGAACACAAAAGAGACTTACCGAAACGGCGTGGACGGCTCAGGTAATTGTATTTAGTACCATTAGCCAGTTTCCAAACCATATCGGTCTTATCAGCATAGATATAATGATCTCTACGCATCTCTTCAAAATCCTGTATGCCTAAAGGCAATTTGCTATTCTGTTGCGTCATCTTGTCTCTTTTTTCTGCAAATATACTTCTTTTATATGAAACAGCCAAACTTTTTCTGCGTTTTATACAATATTCACGTACCTTTTCAGTTTATATAATAAAAAGAATAAATAAATATGTTAACTGAGATATTACCAATCATAGGAGCATTCATACTGAGCATGGGCTGTGGCATGTTCTTCATCCCAACAGTACTGAAATTCTGCAAGAAGAAACAATTGTATGATTTCCCAACCTTAAGAAAAGTGCATAGCGCACCCATTCCGCGATTGGGTGGTATTGCATTCATTCCAAGCATGGTGATATCAGCAATAGCAGTATTGCTGATTATATACTCAAATAATTTTGACGAGAAAGTACCTCTAAGTATGTGGAGTGTGGGCTTTATCTTAAGCCTTTCTATTATCTATGCAGTAGGAATCATTGACGATTTAATTGGTCTTAATGCCAAAGTGAAATTTATCGCTCAGATTCTTGCAGCTAGTATCATGCCTATATGTGGGCTCCAGATTAATGACCTCTATGGTTTGTTTGGTATTTACGAGATACCTTCGACTGTTGGCATCCCTCTCACTATCTTTACATTTGTGTTCATAGATAATGCACTCAATCTGATAGACGGCATTGATGGTTTGGCAACAAGTCTCTCCATCATAGCTCTGCTGGGTTTCTTCTATTGTTTCATACCATACAACCTGATTGCTTACGAAGTGATGATTGCAGGATTATTGGGCGTTCTGGTTGTATACCTGTATTTTAACATGTATGGGAAAATAGAAAAAGGAACCAAAATTTTTATGGGAGATTCAGGCAGTTTAACATTGGGATTCTTCTTGGCATTCCTATTTGTCAAAGCAATTGCCGTAAATCCCAATATTATGCCAATGTCTCCAAAACGCGTACTGATAGCATACAGTCTGCTCATCATACCTACTTTTGATGTCGTACGAGTAGTGTTACATCGCATCAGAAACAGAAAACCGATCTTTGATGCAGACAAATGCCATATACATCACAAGTTCCTGGCTATGGGATATAACCAGCACTATACATTATTCATAATTATCCTACTAGCCCTAGCATTCATTGGAACCAACGTAATACTTGGCAATATGAATGTAGGATTAACAGGTATTTTACTTATCGATATAGCCCTCTATACGATGCTAAACATCGGTATCAATCAAAAAATCAAACTAAAGAAAAAAGTAGAGAAATGACCATACAAAACAAAACAGAAATCAAGAATAGAAACAACAGAATGGAGCGTTTTGTAAAACGTTCCACAGATATTCTTTTATCTGTACCTTGTCTCATACTATCTTCCCCTCTATTTGCCATTATCTCATTAGCCATTAAGTGGGAAGACGGATTACCTATCATCTATAAGCAAGAACGTATAGGTTTGTACGGAAAACCTTTCAACATCTATAAGTTCAGATCGATGAAGGCAGATGCAGAAAAAGATGGTCCAAATCTACTAGAGATTGAAGGCGACACGCGACTCACTCATGTTGGTAAATTCATTAGAACTCATCATTTAGATGAACTTCCACAGTTATGGAATATTCTAAAGGGAGACATGTCGTTGGTCGGTCCCCGCCCGGAACGGAAATACTACATCGACCAAATCATCAAGCATGACCCTCGATATACTTATCTGTATCAGATCCGACCGGGTGCTACTTCTTATGCCACCCTGTATAACGGATATACGGATACAATGCCGAAGATGTTGAGAAGACTGAGTCTTGACCTCTACTACCTGGAACACAGATCCTGGTGGTTTGATGCCAAGATTCTGTTCAAAACTATGATAAACATCCTGTTTGGCAAAATATTTTAATGAGTAGCTACTTATACATCGTAAGCTACTGACTTTTGCATCATAAGTCCCTGACTTTCATATCGTAAGTAACTGACTTTTGCATCGTAAGTCTTTGATTTCCGTCTCGGAAGCAACCGACTTCTGGGTGACAGGGTGACAGAGGTGACAGGGAATTCTGAAGATTTACTCTCGCGCGGGCAGGCAGGAACTTTCGGCCTGATTTTTCCTGCCTGCCCGCGTGCGAGGCGAAAAGTTGAAAAACTCGTGTCACCCTGTCACCGTGTCACCGTGAACACTGAGCTGAGAATGCGCTGTATAGCTCTCTTGCTATGGGCATAATCTCTCCTGTCTCCGCCTCCGTTGGCTTTCGGAAGTAGAGATCCGTACATTACTGTTTTTGTCGAGGCACCTCTAAAGTAGGTAATAAGGTTCTAATCTGTGTCACACGGTGCAAAAATACAAAAAATAAAATAAAGGAGAGTTCCCATAGTGGGAACTCGTAAACGATAATTACTGTTTTTTAAAATCTTTTAAACGATAAAAGCTGAAAAATATATCCGATTCTCAAAAGTTGCAGAAGAAATTGGTGCGAACTGTATAGTTGAAACGGACTAGGAGGCCCAAAAGCTCCAAGCCCTGGGCAGCACCCTGGGTTAATGGCAGTCAACAAGACACCCTGTAAAGGCAAAAGCCTTATAAATTGCTTGATCTTTGAAAGCTTTTGCCCATACAGGGCGACAGGTTTGCATCCATAAATACCCAGGGCGATGCCCTGGGCTAGGAGCTTCTGCCCTTTCAGGGCGTATTGGGTTATTTCAACCGTACAAATCAAAATATTTTAGACAGTGAACGCTATGAAAGGTAAAAAGACGGTTTCGTGACAGTTTTTCCATTTCACAGCTTTTTATTTGGCATTATTTATATAAAGATCTGTTTTCTCGTACAAACAGAAAAGACTCCGCAAAGGCTTTTTAAAACTTTTTTTTAAGTAGATGGTAAATTTGTTGCCATTTTATTTTTTTATTTCATTTTTTTTTAGTACCTTTGCAAACGTTATCCTGAATACAATCTTTTTACCTTAAAGAAAACTAATACCTATTGAATGTAGAGCAGTTGTCTGAGAAGATAGCTGCTCTTGTCTTTTTTATAGCTCCACATATAATAAATACCGCAAAACATCCGTTTTTATTTATAGAAACAAGTCTTATCACTTGTATAAATCATCACAGAAGAAACAATGGAAACAGAAGTAAAGAAGATTCCTTATCTCGACCTGAAGGCTATCAATGAGCCATACGAGAAGGAGATAAAGGATGCTATCAACAAGGTGGTCAACAGCGGATGGTATCTGCAAGGTGAAGCCGTAAAGAGGTTTGAGAAATCGTATGCACAGTTTATCGGTACTGAATACTGCATCAGCTGCGCTAATGGGACGGATGCGCTCAAACTGATGCTGATGGGCGAACTGGCTATCGGAAATCTGCAGAAAGGTGATGAGGTGATCGTGCCTGCCAACACTTATTTCGCCACCGTACTTGCCATCAGCAGCGTAGGACTGACTCCTGTATTGGTGGATGCCAATATCGATACATTACAGATAGATGACCAACTGATAGAAGCCCGAATCACACCGAAGACCAAAGCCATCATGATTGTTCATCTCTATGGCAAACTGGCGTGGACTCCGAAGATAGCAGAAATCTGCAAGAAGCATCATCTCTTGCTTTTCGAAGACAATGCGCAGGGATTCGGATGCTCCACTACTCTATCAGATTCTTCTAAAAAACTATCGAAAAGAAGATATACCGGAAATCTTTCGGATGCTGCCGCCCACAGTTTTTATCCTAGCAAGAATCTGGGAGCATTGGGAGATGCAGGAGCGGTAACGACCAACAACAGGGAGTTGGCTGAAGCTATTATGTCACTACACGAATATGGAAAGATAGAAGACGGCATCTTCAGATTCCAGGGCGTAAACTCGCGTATGGACGAGATTCAGGCTGCGGTACTGAATGTAAAACTGCAATATCCTGAGAACGAACAGAAAGCGAGATACAGACAGGTACAGCTATATCTGGAGCATCTGGATGACAGCATCAAGGACAGATGCATCGCTGCGAAACTCATCTCTCCTGCTCATGAAAATGTTTTCCACGTCTTCCCTCTCCTTACCCCGAAGCGAGACCAACTGAAAGCATTTCTGGCAGAGAATGGGGTCGGCACAAAGATTCATTACTTCCGCCCACCCTATCTGCAGCCATGCTATCCGGAAATGAATCATCTGGAATTTCCGGTAGCTAAGAGAATAGCTGACGAAGAACTGAGTTTGCCTTGCAACTCATCGCTCAACGATGAAGATATCATCAGAGTAAGCAAACTCATCAACCAGTTCTTGGCTTAAAGGTACTGCACCTTGGCACCGATAGAGAGGCCGAAAACATCCCAGAAACCGGCATTGCCATTACGGTAGAAACGCATAAAGTAGATATCCGTTGTACCCAACTCATAGAAGAACGTGATGCTCTTGATACGCTTACGTTTATTATGAGGAATATCATACTTAAACCGTTCACCTAAAGCTATATTAGGACGGATTCGGGTAGAGAACGGATAATAGCCGCTTTCATACTTGGTAGGCTGCTTCGTCCAGAAATCATGGCCGAACACCGTATTGAAATACAGGCTGCATTCCAACGGTTCAAACCACCAGCCCTTACCGATATTGCGACGCCAAGGAATGAAATTCTCCTTGAGCGTCATGGTAAACTTCTCATCGTCAGAACTGAACTTCGGGATGTAGCCAAACAGGAGCTGCGTTTCCCATTGGCGACGCTTGCCATATTCCCATCCGATACCCAGCGAAATGATACCCATATTGCCACAGGTCTGAATAATGCCCTGAGTAGGTATCAGCAAATTCCAATGCTTACGGTAGCGCATAATGCGGCGGTCATATCGGGTCAGTTTGCCATCCGCCAACACCAGCGTATCATGAACGATACTATCCGTCAGTTCCAACTCCTCACTTTTCCCGGTAACCTCATCGGTAGCATGAGCCTGTACAGAACCTGCAGCAAGCAAAGCTCCCAGAATGAATATATGCTTAAAACTCAATAATTTCATAACGATAACCTTTTGGAGTAATGGTGAATATATAGTATTGATGCTTAGCGGCATTAGCTACCTGATAATAGATGATGCCATCGCCATAAATATCTTCTTGCTTGGTATGATGTCCATGTCCGTAAAGACAGCACATCAAACCAGGGAACTGATGGGTATAATAATTGAAGACCTTAGCCACATTATTATTAAACTGTTCCGAATAAGGGGCAGCATGCATACAGACGATGGTACGCGAGAAGTCATCTGCATCGGCCTTAACCTGCGCTTCCATGAAATCGAAATTAGGAACAGGACGGGAATAGTCAAACTCAATAGCATTGGTATTGAGGCAGACAAACTTTACCCTTCCGGCGATGAAACTGAAATCCGGGTCGCCGAAGATTTTCAGATAAGCCTGGTTACCCGTTCCCAAGCAGTCGTGATTACCCAACAGAGCTACAAAAGGTATCTTCAACTTCTGGAGATGATCACGGGTCCACTGGAACTCACGGGTAGCACCAAAGTCAGTAAGGTCGCCACAATGAATAACGAAATCGAGGGAATCACTCCGGCGATTGATATCATTAACCTCACTCTTCAAATCGTCCAACCACTGGTGCGAATCGCTGATCATAGCAAAACGGATTGTATCTTTCGACTTTACTGCAGCCTCAATCTTCTGAATATTGGTAACATTCAGATTTCTATCGCCGTCGATTTGCACATCATACGGATGAACATCGAAGACGGTATCGCAGGATGCCACCATACAGAGACAACAGACAGCCAGGATATAGGGAATAATTTTATGCATTCTTGTCTTATTTATCTTTAAAAACTCTTTTTTATAACTCTTAAATACTACTTTTTCTTCTTTTTCAACCGTGCATAGAAACCTTGCAACCTGCCTGGCTGACAACCAGCATCGAGCAGTTTCTTTAAATCTCGATAGGCTTCGTCTTTTCTTCCAAGCTGAATCAGAATGTCTACATGATTAAAAGCAAAATCCTCGTTACTGGCATCCAGTTCCATCGCCTTGGCGTAATCAAACTCAGCCAGCTCAAGCATGCCTCTCTCCTTCTCCATGCCACCTCGTGCAGCATAAGCCATCGCACTGTCAGGGTATTGCTCTATCAGACTATTGATGCCGTCGTAAGCCTCAGTATAATGCTTATCTTTCTCATTGAGCAAAGCCAGACCGAGTTGCGCCTGGAAGTTGCCAGGAACAAGTACCAGAAGATTCTGATAATCTAGACGCGCAAAGTTATAACGGAGCAACTTCTCATTGACAAAGGCACGATAGAACAAACCGGCGATATTGGTATTGTTCAGAAAGAGTACCTTATCAAGATCATCCTTGGCATATTGCCACTGCTCCAACTGGATATTCCAAGCAGCCTTTTTCAGTCGCAGATCGATGCTATCAGGATGATATGCAAGCACTTCTGTAGCCCTGGAAAGTGAATCGCGCAAGGCTTTATTCTGAGCAGCACGTGCCTTGTCGGCATCTACGTTCTGCGCAGATACAGACAAAGAAACCATCGATGCCAATAATAATGTATAAAAACTTTTCATGGTGCAAAGTTAAGAAGACTTTCGCAAACTGCCAAATAAAAAACTATAAAACTTATTTGAGTTTACAAAAAGAACTAAAATTCAGAAAGACAGGACAATCAACAAGAAAAGAAGGTGTGTCATAAGCCACATCCCATACGCCCTGAAAGGGCAGAAGCTCTTAGCCCAGGGCAGCGCCCTGGGTTTTAGAATAGATACAACAAAGTCGCCCTGAAAGGGCAAAAGCTTTCTATTTCAAAGCTTTTGCCCTTTCAGGGCGACCCTGTTTTGTGCAACATTACCCAGGGCGCTGCCCTGGGCTAAGAGCTTTTGGGCTTTCAGCCCGTCTTCGGCTGCCATTGTTTAAACTTATGACACACCCTCTTTTATCATCAAGCGCCGAAAAATCCATTTACAGATTAAGCATTCTTAATCCAGTTAACGATCCATGCGCCAACCTCTGTTGTGCCATACTGAGCACCGCCCTCAACCTGAATTTCAGGTGTGCGGACATTGGCATCGAGAGAAGCATCTACAGCCTTGCGAATCAAGGCACCCTCCTCGTTCAAGCCGAAGTGCTCCAACAACATAGCTGCAGAAAGGATCTGAGCTACAGGGTTAGCCAGGTTCTTGCCAGCTGCCTGTGGCCATGAACCGTGAACAGGCTCGAACAATGGTGTGTGCTCACCGAGAGAGCTAGATGGCTGCAAGCCCATAGAACCTGTGATGCAAGAAGTCTCATCGGTGAGGATATCACCGAAGGTATTCTCTGTTACGATAACATCGAAGAATGTAGGCTCTGTCAACACGCGCATAGAAGCGTTGTCGATGAACATATAATCGGTGTTTACCTCAGGATACTGTGGTTCCATCTCCTTGGCAATCTGACGCCAGAGACGAGAAGATGCCAAAACGTTTGCCTTATCTACCACTGTCAAGTGCTTGTTGCGCTTCATGGCAAACTCGAAAGCTACCTTCAAAATGCGCTCAATCTCAGGACGGGTATAGATATCAGTATCGTATGCCTTATCGTTATCCTGATACTTCTCACCGAAGTACATACCGCCAGTTAACTCGCGGATAACTACGAAGTCAGCACCCTTCAGGAGTTCATCCTTCAATGGTGACTTGTGGAGCAGACAATCGAATGTGGCTACTGGGCGAACATTGGCGAAGAGACCCAACTTCTTACGCATAGCGAGCAAACCCTGCTCAGGACGAACCTTGGCTGTAGGGTTGTTGTCGAAACGTGGGTCACCAACGGCTGCGAAGAGTACAGCATCAGCATCCATACAAGTCTTGAAGGTCTCCTCTGGGAATGGATCACCTACCTCGTCGATAGCATGAGCGCCGCAGATAGCCTCGTTGTAAGTAAACTCGTGGTTGAACTTCTCTGCAATGGCCTGCATAACTGCTACGCCCTGCTTCATAATCTCTGGTCCGATACCATCACCGGCGAGAACTGCAATGTTTAATTTCATCTTATCTGATTTTTTAATTGTTTTATTGTTTATAACCTTCGGAGATAATTCTGTAATCTTCGGAGATATTTTCATAATCTTCGGAGATATTTTCGTAACCTTCGGAGATATTATTCCATATCCAGATTTCGAGGCGAAACAGCCTGTTCGTCGCTCTTATCTGCCTCGTACATATTAATCATCTTCAGCGTTGCCTTGATAGCGGCTTCTGTCTGGTCGGCATCCAAGCCTCGGGTACGCCAAATACGGTCACCTTCACGCCAGGTAATGACGGTCTGAACGAGGGCATCTGTACGGCCACCAGGTGGGATGGTTACCTGATAGTTGTCGAGCTTAGGGAAGGTCTTGCCGAGCTTCACCTTATAGATATTGCGGAGGGCTTTCACAAAAGCATCATACTGACCATCACCAGAGCTCTGGTCTTCATACTCCTTGCCATCGATTTCTACCTTTACACTGGCTATAGGCTTCAAACCGTATGAGGTTGATACCATATAACTTACCAGTTTCACCTTATCCTCTGGAGCTCCATGCTTCAATACATCACTCACGATGTATGGCAGGTCATCCTGGGTTACCAGCTCCTTGCGGTCGCCAAGTTCGGTGATTCGCTTGGTCACAGCCTTGGTCTGCTCTGGTGTCAACTCCAATCCCAACTCGTTAAGATTCTGTACGATATTCGCCTTACCGGAATTCTTACCCAGCGCATACTCACGATGTCGGCCAAAACGCTCTGGTACCAAGTCGTTGCAATAAAGCTTGTCCTTGTTGTCGCCATCGGCATGTACGCCAGCCACCTGAGTGAAGACATTGTCTCCAACAACCGGTGTATTTGGAGCTACGGCGATGCCACTATAACCTTCAACCAATCGGGAAATATCGTTCAATCGGTCTTCCTTGATATTGGTCTTTGCTTCGAACATGTCCTTCAGAATCACCTGAACACTCGCCAATGGTGCATTGCCGCAGCGCTCACCCAAGCCATTCACGGTAACATGGAGACCCTTGGCACCGCTCAATACGGCAGCCAGAGAGTTACTCACAGCCAGATCGTAGTCGTTGTGGGCATGGAAATCGAAGTGAGAGTTCGGATAACGGCGAACCATCAGACGCATGTACTCCACACACTGCAATGGGTTCAGAATACCCAACGTATCAGGAAGAAGGAAGCGCTTGATAGGCAGTTTTACCAACTCATCCATCATCATGAAGAGATAGTCACGGCTGTCACGCATGCCACTCGACCAATCCTCCAAATAGAGATTTACGGTGAAATTCTTGCTCAGAGCATAGTCAATAGTCTGCTTGATATGAGCGAGATGCTCCTCAGGCGACATCTTGAGCTGCTGGGTACAGTGCTTATAGCTACCCTTCGCCAAGAGGTTGATGACATGACCGCCGCATTCAGCAATCCAATCCACACTCTTGTTGTTATCCACGAATCCCAATACCTCAACGGAATCCAGTTTACCTATGGTCTTGGCATAACGGCAAATTCGAGCGACAGCATCCTTTTCACCTTCTGACACACGCGCTGAAGCCACCTCAATGCGATCTACATTGATGTCGTGCAACAGCATTCTTGCTATCATCAACTTCTCGTGAGGAAGGAAACTGACACCATTGGTCTGCTCGCCGTCGCGCAGCGTGCAGTCCATGATCTCAATCTCCTTGATACGGGAATTATCTCTCTTTGCGTTAACGTTCATCTTTATTATTAATGTTAAGTGTTAAATGTTAAGTGTTAAATTAGGCATACGCCCTATCAACCTGCTTCTAACCTGCAAGTCAACATTCAACACTCAACATTCAACATTACTTATTTATTCTTCGCTTCCCAAGCCTCAACCTTGTCGCGGTTCTGAACAAGGAAGTCTACATCGTCCAAACCATTCTCCAAACAGTGTTTCTTGTAGCCGTTGATTTCGAAGTGCTCGCTCTTGCCGGTAGCAAGATTGGTCACGGTCTGGTTAGGAAGATCTACCTTCACCTCTGTCTTGTGATCCTTGTCGATGCTCTCGAAGAGTTCCTTCAGGAATTCCTCGCTTACCACTACAGGCAATACGAGGTTGTTCAACTCGTTGTTCTTGTGGATATCAGCGAAGAAAGAGCTGATAACTACACGGAAGCCTGCACCTGCGATAGCCCAGGCAGCGTGCTCACGTGAAGAACCTGAACCGAAGTTCTTGCCAGCTACGAGGATGACACCACTGTAAGAAGGGTCGTTCATCACGAAGTCTGGCTTTGGAGTTCCGTCGGCATTGTAGCGCCAGTCGCGGAAGAGGTTGTCGCCCATGCCCTCTTTATCGATAGCCTTGAGGAAACGGGCTGGGATGATCTGGTCTGTATCTACATTCTCCAATGGAAGAGGAATGCAGCTTGATGTAATTACATTGAATTTCTGTTTCATCGTTGTTGAAATGTTTAATTTTAAATGTTTAGTGTTTACTTGATTAGATAGTGATTAATAGTTATAAAGCAAAGCCCAACTAATCACTAATCACTAATCATTAATCACTATATTACATAAACTCTCTTGGGTCGGTAATCTTACCAGTGATAGCGGCAGCAGCTGCTACATATGGACTGGCAAGGATGGTGCGGGAACCTGGTCCCTGACGACCTTCGAAGTTACGGTTGGATGTACTTACAGAGTACTTGCCTGCAGGAATCTTATCATCGTTCATTGCCAAACAAGCAGAGCATCCAGGCTGACGGATTTCGAAGCCGGCAGCCTCAACAATCTTATCAATGCCCTCTTCACGTATTTGTTTGTCAACCAACCATGAACCTGGTACAAGCCAAGCAGTTACGCCATCTGCCTTCTTCTTTCCTTTAACAAGAGAAGCGAAAGCACGGAAGTCTTCAATACGACCATTGGTACATGCGCCCAAGAATACATAATCGATAGGATGACCCTCGAGTTTCTCGCCTGGCTGGAAGCCCATGTAGTTGAGGCTCTTCTTGAAACCAGCCTGCTCTTCCTCAGGAATCTCATCAAGTGTTGGGATATTCTCGGTAATGCCGATACCCATACCAGGGTTGGTACCATAGGTGATACGTGGTTCGATATCCTTTGCCTCGAAAGTCAACTCTTTGTCGAATACAGCATCATCGCCACTCTTCAAGGTCTTCCAATAAGCTACAGCCTTGTCCCACTCTTCACCCTTAGGTGCATATTCACGACCCTTGATGTACTCGAATGTTGTCTCATCAGGAGCTACGAAACCACCACGGGCACCCATCTCGATAGAGAGGTTACAGAGGGTAAGACGACCTTCCATAGACATATCCTTCACTACATCGCCACTGTACTCAACGAAGTAACCGGTAGCACCCGAAGTAGTGAGCTGGCTCATCAGATAGAGAGCAACGTCCTTGGCAGTAACGCCCTTGCTGAGCTTACCGTTGATGCTGATGCGCATAGACTTTGGCTTGCTCTGGAGAATACATTGTGAAGCCATCACCATCTCGACCTCTGAAGTACCGATACCGAAAGCTACGGCACCCATGGCACCATGGGTAGAAGTATGAGAGTCACCGCAGACGATGGTCATACCAGGAAGAGAAAGACCCTTCTCAGGACCTACTACGTGGATGATACCATTATCCTTTGTGTTCATGGCAAAGTGAGTAACACCGAAATCAGCGGTATTCTTTGCCAAGGTATCTACCTGCTTCTTTGAGATAGGATCCTCAATTGGTTTATCCTGATCGTGGGTTGGAGTATTGTGGTCAGGCATACAGAAAATCTGGTCTGGACGGAACATCTTGAGTCCGCGTGCTCGCATACCAGCAAATGCCTGAGGTGATGTTACTTCGTGACAGTAGAGACGGTCGATGTAAAGCTGTGTAGGACCGTCCGGAACAATCTGGACAACGTGCTTGTCCCAAATCTTGTCGAATAATGTATTCATAATATCTCTTGTTATATATATGTTTATCTAATCTTAAACTTGTTAATACAATCAATGTAAGCCTCAACAGAAGCCGTAACGATGTCGGTATCTGCACCGAAGCCATAATAAACATGACCATCGTATTCCACCTGCATGTGAACCTTGCCCACATCATCAGATCCCTTATCGATAGCCTGGATGGTGAACTCCTTGAGGTTCATCTCCTTGGTGATGACCTTCTTGAGAGCATTGATAGCAGCATCTACCGGACCGTTACCAGATGATGCAGCCTCAAACTTCTGACCTGCAATATCAAGACCGATACTTGCAACGCTCTTCACACCCTTACCTGTAGTAACCTGCAACCAGTCGAGCTGAACACCATGCTTATCAGCAGAATCAGCACCGGCAAGCATCAAAACATCCTCATCGGTAACTTCCTTCTTCTTATCAGCCAGTTGGAGGAACTTCTTGTAAATCTTGTCGAGCTTCTCCTCATCATTAATCTCTACACCATTGACATGGAGACGGTACTTCAATGCAGCACGACCAGAACGGGCAGTCAATACGATAGCATTGTCATCCAATCCCACATCCTTAGGATCAATGATTTCGTAAGTCTGAACATTCTTCAAGACACCATCCTGATGGATACCGGAAGAATGAGCAAATGCATTGCGACCCACGATAGCCTTGTTTGGCTGAACAGGCATATTCATCAGGCTGCTCACCATGCGTGAGGTAGGAATAATCTTGGTGGTATTGATGTTGGTATCAATATCGATATGCTTGTGACACTTCAGAATCATGGCAATCTCTTCGAGCGAAGTATTACCTGCACGCTCACCGATACCATTGATGGTAACTTCAACCTGGCGTGCACCATTCAAAACACCCTGCAGTGTATTGGCAGTAGCCATACCGAGGTCGTTATGACAGTGGGTAGAAAGGCGTGCCTTGTCAATGCCATCAACATGCTCCATGAGATACTTGATTTTGTCACCATATTCATCAGGCAGACAATAACCTGTAGTATCAGGAATGTTCACTACAGTAGCACCCGCCTTGACAACAGCCTCTACGACACGAGCCAGATACTCATTATCGGTACGGCCTGCATCCTCAGCATAGAACTCAACGTCCTCAACATACTTTTTAGCATACTTGACAGCAGCTACAGCACGTTCGATGATTTCCTCGCGGGTAGAATTGAACTTATACTTGATATGACTGTCGCTGGTACCGATACCGGTATGAATTCTCTTATGCTTGGCATACTGCAAAGCCTCAGCAGCACAATCAATATCTTTTTCTACGGCACGGGTAAGTGCACAAATAGTAGGCCAGGTTACAGCCTTAGAGATTTCTACCACTGAATTGAAGTCGCCCGGACTTGATATAGGAAATCCAGCCTCAATTACATCCACGCCCAACTGCTCCAGTTGCTTTGCCACCTGAATCTTCTCAACTGTGTTCAACTGACATCCCGGAACCTGTTCGCCATCGCGGAGGGTCGTGTCGAAAATGTATAATCTGTCACTCATATCTTTTAAATTTTAAATTTACACCTTATTATATAAGAGCTACACATTCAGAACGCACTACGTTTATATAGCAATCCGTGCAGAAGCATCAGATAAAGTAAAAAGCCTTCCCCCACTCCATAGACGGAAGTGTAGAAAGGCTTTTAATATCTTATGCGATGAACTATACGCACACCTTATCACTTCCGCCCACAAACTGCAGTCGAAGTCGAATAATAATGCTTGTAATGTTCAACAATGTTGTTCTCATATCTATCTTATTATGTTATATTCTTAAATTCGCATGCAAAGGTAACACTTTTATTTG
>JAJWAL010000030.1:0-3768 GCA_021618535.1 Segatella copri
CCGTTGATAGGACGAACGAGCTCCTTAACGAATGCTGGAGCGTTATCCTCCTTAGCCTCATCGTCAGCGAGGTTAGCCCAAGCTGGATCTACTGTCAACTGCTTGTACTCACCACCGCGGTCAACAGCGCCGAAGTTCTTATCAACAACGTCCTGACCCTTCTTAGAGTAAGACTTAACGATGAATGCCTTCATCTGCTCTACAGCGAGATCCAAAGGAATAACCTCTGTGATACGGAAGAATGCAGACTGGAGGATGGTGTTGGTACGGTTACCGAGACCAATCTCCTGAGCAATCTTAGTTGCGTTGATATAGTAAACAGTGATGTTGTTCTGAGCGAAGTAACGCTTTACCTTATTAGGGATGAAGTTAACCAACTCCTCGCCGTCGAAGATAGTGTTCAACAGGAAGAAACCGTTCTTACGCAAACCACGTGTTACATCGTACATGTGGAGATAAGCCTGTACGTGGCAAGCTACGAAGTTAGGAGTATTTACCTGATAAGCACTGTGGATAGGGCTGTCGCCGAAACGCAAGTGAGAGCAGGTGAAACCACCAGACTTCTTAGAGTCGTAAGAGAAGTATGCCTGGCAATACTTGTTAGTATTGTTACCGATAATCTGAACTGAGTTCTTGTTAGCACCAACAGTACCGTCAGCACCCAAACCGTAGAACTTAGCCTCGAACAAGTCGTCGCCACCCATTGGGATTTCCTCCTCTTCTGGGAGAGAAGTGAATGTAACGTCATCAACGATACCTACAGTGAAGTGGTTCTTAGGCTGTGGCAACTCGAGGTTCTTGAATACAGCAACGATCTTAGCTGGAGTTGTATCAGAAGAACCGAGACCATAACGACCGCCAACGATCAATGGCTTGCGCTCGTCATCGTAGAGAGCTGACTTCACGTCGAGGTACAATGGCTCACCCTCTGCACCTGGCTCCTTAGTACGGTCGAGAACAGCGATACGCTTAACAGTAGCTGGGATAGTCTTCTTCAAGAAGTCAACAGAGAATGGACGGAAGAGGTGAACTGCAACCATACCAACCTTCTTGCCCTGCTTGTTCAAGTAGTCGATAGCCTCGCGAGCTGGCTCTGTAGCAGAACCCATCAGGATGATGATGTTCTCAGCATCCTCAGCACCATAGTAGTTGAAGAGGTGGTACTCACGACCAGTAATCTTAGTCATCTCCTGGCAGTACTTCTCTACTACCTCAGGGATTGCATCGTAGTAAGTGTTGCAAGCCTCACGGTGAGTGAAGAATGTCTCTGGGTTCTCAGCGGTACCGCGAGTAACAGGACGCTCAGGAGTCAAAGCACGGTTACGGAAGTCCTCGATGAACTCTTCCTTAACCAATGGACGGATGTCTTCCATATCCATCTCCTCGATCTTGTGGTACTCGTGAGAAGTACGGAAACCGTCGAAGAAGTTAATGAAAGGAACCTTTGTCTCCAATGTAGCCAAGTGAGGAACTGCAGAGAGGTCCATTACCTCCTGAACAGAACCTGAGCAGAACATAGCGAAACCTGTCTGGCGGCAAGCCATTACGTCCTGGTGGTCACCGAAGATACAAAGTGAGTGAGAAGCCAATGTACGAGCTGATACGTTGAACACGCAAGGGAGCAACTCACCAGCAATCTTGTACATGTTAGGAATCATCAGCAACAAACCCTGAGAAGCAGTGTAAGTTGAAGTCAAGGCACCAGCCTGGAGAGAACCGTGAACTGCACCGGCAGCACCAGCCTCTGATTCCATTTCCTGGATAGAAACTCGCTGACCGAAAAGGTTCTTACGACCTTTGGCAGCCCATTCATCTACATGCTCCGCCATTGGTGATGATGGAGTAATAGGGTAGATAGCAGCAACCTCAGTAAACATGTAGCTTACGTGTGCGGCAGCTGTGTTACCATCACAAGTGATAAATTTTTTCTCTTTAGCCATTTTACTTTTAGATAAAATATTAAAAATGTTTTGTATTTAATTCATTCTTATTCTAATGTTCTTATTCTAATGTTGAGTGTTGAATGTTGAGTGTTGAGTTAGGCTTGCGCCCTTATTTGTCTTCATGCTGATGCCGTTAGGCAATTCAACATTCAACACTCCACATTCAACATTCCCTAATATAGGAAACCCAGAAGCCATAACGGAATCCTGTTGTCCTTGCCTACCTCGGTATTGTATCGGGCGTAGATGATGTCGGGATTGTTGCGCACCTTGTTTGGAGATTGCGCATCGCAGATTCTGAACTTCTTCTCACCGTCAACAATGAAGTAGTGGTCCTTGCCGGTCTGGCTTACCTTGTGGTCTTTCCAGACCGAGTTGACGAAGAATGTTTCCATCACCTCCTGCTTGTCTATCTTGATAGGATAGATGGCGTACATCAGGTTGGAGTTGTGCATCATCACCTTGGATGGTTTCTTTGGAAACTCCTGCCCGGTAGGGTAAATCATGTTGATGAGTCGCGCATCAGCAAGATACTTGATGTAGTTCATTACCGTAGCTCTACTGGTGTTGATCTCTTCGGCAAGCTGGCTCACGTTGGGAGCCTTGGCACCTTCTACAGCTAGCTGGTAGAAGAGCCGCTTGATCTTGGTGAGATATTTCAGTTCGATTTGCTTGATGAGGAGGATGTCTACCTCGGTCATCATGTTCATTGTCTTTAGTAGATTCTCAGTGAAGTTGCGGTTCTCCAGGAAGAATGGATAGAATCCATGATGCAAGTAGTCCTGGAAGTATTTCATCGGGCTCACCTTAGGCAGTATCTGCTTGATGATGTGCTCGTGATTGCGCAAGATTTCATCGAGTGTATATGGCTGGAAACTGTTGCCAGTCTGCAGGTTGATAAACTCTCTGAAAGAGAAGCCTCGCAAATTATAGCTTTTCACGATTCCATTGAGTTCAGGATTCTCTTCCTTCAGTCTCATCACGCTGGAACCTGTGAACACGATTCTTAACTCTGGATAGAGGTCGTAGCATTTGCGCAGCTCCTTGCTCCAGTCCGACTGCTTGAAGACCTGGTCGATGAGAAGGGTTCTGCCGCCGTGGCGAACAAAGTCACCTGCAAAATCTGCGATTCCTCTGCTTTGAAAATAGAAATTGTTCATATTCACATACAGGCACTTGCGGTCAGTAGGGCCAAAGTGCTCCTTGGCATATTGAAGGAGGAATGTAGACTTTCCTACACCGCGTGTTCCCTTTATGCCAATCAAACGGTCGCTCCAGTCGATTTCGTCCATCAGAGTGCGTCTTACTGGTGCGTCCGTATGCTCTACGAGGTATGTATGTGTTCTGAAGAATGCTTCTTCCATGAGTTTATATCGTTTCTAATTGTTTTTACGATGCAAAGGTAATTAAATATTTCTAATTTGCAAACTCTAGATAGCAAAAAGTAACTTTTTTTTCATTATTTAGCACTTGTCTAAGTAAAAATGGGGATTTTCTGCCCTTTTTTGCGCTTTTCTTTATATCTTTGCACCATGAAGTTACATATTTTCAATCCAGAACATGATTTGGCTTTGGCTGCAAATCTGAAACAGTTCACCGCGCCTCATGCGGGTAGACAACTTAGAAGTGATCTTGCTTTCATTCCGGCTCTTTGGGCGGAAGAGGGCGACCTCGTACTTGTGGATGATATTGATTTTGCGAAGAACAGGGTGCGCCATTTTGGGGCTGAACTGAACAGCAAGGTTGAGTTCATCACCAAGCCTCAGTTGAAGCATCTGCTCAAGACTGAATTTCTGGACAGTGTTCATCCCTGGGGATGGAACCT
>JAJWAL010000030.1:3868-9079 GCA_021618535.1 Segatella copri
CCTTCGAAAGATGGGTGGCAAACATGATTTATCATCAGGGCGGCGTAACCGTAGAACCCCTATATAATAAGGTGAGAGATTTCGCCATGGAGTTTGAAATGAAAGATGGCAAGGCGCTCTATCGCGGTCTTTCGCTATTCGATACGATCAAGAATGCCTATTCGGGCAATGTGCTCTGCTCTGAAGATGATAAGGTGGAAATGATGAAACCGCTCATAAGCGAGGCGCAGCTTGCCGGAATCAGACAGCGCATCATCGAGGTAATGGAGCCGGCGCTGAAGGATATTTACAGTGGTCCGTTCGGCGTTGACATGATGATCTGCACGAAAGGGGAGAAGGATGAATTCTGCGAGGCTGTGCTGAATCAGGAAGGTGAGGACGTAACCAGAACCGGACTGGGCGTGGTTCCTTGCATCGAAATCAATCTGCGCAGAACGATGGGGCATGTGGCAATAGATCTCTACGAACATCTTGTGGCTAATTCGAGCGATGAGATGAAGACCAACAGGACGAACATCATGCGCGTGGAATATGATGGAAACAGATATCATCTCAGAATAAAGCCTGGCAGACCTTCGGAAGAGGCACCGCTGCATTGATTTTTTTGTAAAGAACATAGATGTCTTTTGTTAAGAAATAGTAAAATCGACTTTTCCCGTGCAAGGATTAGCCGATTTTTCATTTTATCTTCAGAACTCACGATTCAGATTCCGATTCGGAAACAGCCTTTTAAAGAGGAACAGTCCCTTTGGCCTCAGGAGCGTTGAGTCTTTAAAATGAACAAATAAATTAGAGAAATATGTATAAGAAAGTATTTAGTGCAGCTATTTTAGCTTCAGCTGCAATGGCTATGACTTCTTGCAGCACTAGCAAGAATACACAGAATGAGAACGCAACGAAGGCTGAGAAAATAACAGAGGCAGAGGCTGCCCGTCCGTCAGCAGATGAGAAAATGGACGAGAGTTATCTTATCCTCTCAGAGGCTCAGCAGAACATCGTGAAGAAGAATAATGATTTCGCTTTCAAGCTCTATCAACAGATCAGCGGCATGGATTCTGAGGTGGTTTCGCCGATGAGCATCGCCTATCTGATGGGAATGCTTGCCAATGGTGCTGACGGCCAGACTCAGCAGGAGATTCTGAAGGCAATCGGTTGCGAGGGTGTGAGCGTGAAGGAACTCAACGACTGTTATAAGGCGCTGATGCTTTCGGCTGGCAAGCTCGACAAGCAGACAACCGTAAACATGGCCAATTTTATCGCCATCAACAAAAATTTCAGATTGAACAGCGATTTCGCTCACACCGTAGCCGATTCTTATCAGGCTGGCGTGGAGAGCATGGACTTTACCTCTCCTAAATCTGCCACTCGCATTAATGACTGGTGCAAGAAGCAGACTAAAGGAATGATTCCTAGCATCATCGACCAGGTAGACCCTGCAGCCGTTTCTTACCTCTTGAATGCTATTTATTTTAATGGAATCTGGCAGGAGAAGTTTGATGCGAAGAACACTAGACTCGAGAACTTCAGCGGTTACACCCGCGATATTAAGAAGGTGAACATGATGCACCAGAACAAGAAGTTTGCCTATACTGAAAATGATATGTTGCAGGCTGTAGAGCTGCCATACGGAAATGGAAGTTATCAGATGACCGTTCTTCTTCCTAAGGCTGGCAAGAGCATCAGCGAGGTGATGAAGGAGATGGATGCTGATAAACTTCAGAAGTTGAGTAATGACATGGACCGTTGCCAGGTAGATTTGAAATTCCCTAAGTTCACTACCGAGATGGATCTGTCGCTTAATCAGATTATCAGTAAATTGGGTGCTCCAAGCATCTTCCAGCCAGGCACGGCAGATTTCAGCCGTTTTGCCAATGGCAGCTTCTACGTATCGAAGATGTTGCAGAAGGCAAAGATTGAGGTAAGCGAGCGTGGAACAAAGGCTGCTGCCGTAACAGCTGCTGTGATGCTGACATCACTGGGTCCTAACGAGATGAAGCATGTAGAATTTCATGCCAACCGCCCATTCGTTTATTTCATTACCGAACGTAACAGTGGCGCCATTCTCTTCATGGGTCAGTTCCTGGGAGAATAATAACAGAGAATTTGCAGGTTCTTAAAACTAGAAAAGCGAAAGCCAAGTCCGTAATCCGGAATCTGGCTTTCGCTTTTTATTTCGCTTAATTCACTTGTTTACTCCTGAAACCTTTCAATGAACTCATCCTCAGTAATGATTGGAATATTGAGTTCATGGGCTTTCTTGTTCTTCGAACTCTGCGAAGCTGCATCGTTGTTAATCAGGAAGTTAGTACTCTTGCTCACGCTTCCCGTAACCTTGCCGCCCTGGCTTTCAATATAAGCCTTCAGCTCGTTGCGGTTCTTGTAATGATGCACATCTCCCGTTACGACGAAAGTCAGCCCCTGGCATTTATTTCCCGTTTCTACAGGCTCCTGCTCCTCGATAATCAGCTCGGACAGCAGATGCTGCACATGCTGGAAATGAACATCATCCTTGAACCAGGCGATAAACTTGGCACTCTTTTCAGGTCCAATACCATCAATGCTTGCAAACTCATCATAGAACATGCTCAGGCGCGCCGTTTCTATCAGTTCCTTCACCTTGTAACGGCTGAGCAGTTTTTTAGCCACATCGCCGCCGCAGAGCGGAATATTCAAGGCGTAGAGCAGATGACGGCCGTCAGTATGGCGGCTTTTCTCTACACTCTCCAGAAGATTGCTTACGCTCTTCTTGCCAAATCCTTCGAAACAGGAAATCTCGAACGCATAATTCTTCAGTTTGTAGAAATCTGCATATTCCCTGATAAAACCATGATTGATGAATTTCCAGACTGTCTGTTCTGAGATTCCGTCAATATTGATTCCTTCCTTGCTGACGAAGCGGGCAAATTTCTTAAGTTGTTTAGCTGGGCAGGCTGCATTGGTGCAATGGAGAGTCTTGGTGCCGCTCTCACTCTCGCTCACTACGGCTGGCGCATGGCAAACCGGACATTCGGCGGGAATGACAAAACTCCCCACAACCTCTGTAATATTGATTACCTTCGGGATAATCTTATTGGCCTTGATGACCTGTAGTCTGGTTCCCTTGTCGCCAATGCCCAGACGCTCGCATTCGCTTACATTGCAGAGCGAGGCACGCTGCACGGTGGTTCCTTCAAGTTCTACCGGTTTGAAAACAGCTACAGGCGTGATCGTGCTGGCTGCGCACGACCATTCGATGTGGTCGAGTACGGTGTCAGCATGTTCATCTTGCCATTTAAAGGCAAATCCTGCCCTCGTAGCGTGGTGCCCTGTAACCGAACCGGTAGCTGCATAAACCGTATCATCGTAGCAAATCACCAGTCCGTCTACCGGGAAAGGATTCTTCTTGCTTGTCACCTTCTCCGTAAACTTGTCTATTTCCAGCTGGATATTTTCTGTGGTAGGGTGGTCAATACGTTCACGTTCTACAGGATTCATTCCCAGGTCTTTCAGCATCTGCATGCGTTCGCCCCATGAGGTAAGTTCCCGCTCAGTATAAACCAGGGTGAACGGAATCCATTGGATGTGGCGCTGCTTCACCTCCTCAATATCTTTCAGCGTGAGTGAGCCTGAAGCAAGGTTTCGTGGATTGGCGTAATCGCCTTCGCTTTCGATGATGAACTGTTCGAAATCAGTATACGAAATGACGGCTTCTCCTCTTACTACAAGATGTCCTTTCTCTGAAATGGTAGCAGGAATGCCTGAAATGGCTGGAGCCAAGTGGGTAATGTTGGTGCCGATGTGTCCGTTCCCGCGGGTAACGATTTTGGTGAGTTTTCCGCCGTCATAGGTTACTACGAGGGTCAGTCCGTCCAGTTTCCATGAAATCCAGATAGGGCGGTCTTCTGCCCATTTTACAAGATCACTTACCTGTTTGGTCTTTGCCAGAGAGAGGGCGGCAAATTCATGCTCCTCTTTCTTTCCTACGATAGAATCTTCTGACACGCGATTAGTAGGGGAGTCAGGCAGAATTTCGCCTGTTTCCTCTTCCAATCTCTTGAGCTGGTCGAAAAGGGCGTCCCACTCATAGTCGGTCATGAGTTCGCCTTTTCCGTTATAATAACTATCCGAAGCTTGGTTGAGTCTTTCAACCAAGCTCTTCATCTGCAATAGTTTCTCTTCCATAATGAATGTTTGAGGATGTTTATCAAATGTTGTGTTTTTCGATGGCCAGAAATTATTCTGCAGGTTCCATGGCTATGGAGAGTTTTTCAAAGGCGAAACGCTGACCTCTGTTTCCTCCATAGTTTACACGTCCGCAGATGCAGAAACCCATCGAAGATAGAAGGTTAATCATCGGCGTATTGTCAAAGTTGGTGTCAACCTTGATGCTAGGTATTTTTTCTACCTCGCACATGCTGTTCACCTTACTGATGAAAATACGCGCTAAACCTTCACGCTGGAAACTAGGCAACGTGGCAAAGCGATGTATTACATAATAATCGCCATCAGTAATCCAGTTGCCTACTAATTTCTTATATTTGGGTTCACCATTCAATATGACTGCTCCATAGACAACTACCTCTTCATTTACTGTCAGAACGAATGCATTGCCATTTTCTATGTCTTTTCTGATGTCTTTTTCTGATGGATATTCCTCAGTCCATTGATGACGTCCCGATTCTATCATACTTTGGCGAGCCTGGTCGATGACTTTCCAGCAAGCAGCAAAGTCCTTTATGTACGCCGGTCTGAAGTTTGTCTTCATATTAATTACGCTTTTATTATTCGGGTGCAAAATTAACAAAAAAAAACGAATTAAACTAAAAAACGGAGGAAAAACTTCACTTTTTTTGTTCGTTTTCCTCCGTTTTTCTTGTTTTCTGCTCATTTTGAGCTATTTTCCCTTAGCTTTTGCTAGGAAGCCGGGTGAATAAGATTCTACGCCAAACACTTGTCGAGCTCAGCAATGATAGCATCTTTCTGTTCCTTGATATGCTGACCGATGAATACGATTTTTATCATGCGGTCGCCCAATTCCTGATCCCATTCCTTCTGCAGCTGTGGGTTATTCATCAAGACCTGGGCGAGTTCGTCTTTCGGCATGGTAGCCAACCATTGGCCAGCCTGCTTTACAGTCTTCTGCTTGCCAGCCTGTTCGAACACGTAGCACATGTCGCGCTCATCATCGAAATAGCAGATTCCCTTGGCGCGAACCACGTCTCTAGGCCATTT
>JAJWAL010000030.1:9179-27849 GCA_021618535.1 Segatella copri
TCTTCATGCTCTTCGTTTCTTTCTGATTCAATCTCCTGAATCCAACCGGCTGAAGTGGATACGGTTTCCCAATCAAACTTCTTGGTGTTGACGATCAGATTCAAGTCAACGTCACCATAGTTACATTCAAAGATTTCTGCCTTAGGCTGGATGGCACGGATAATCTGCTTCAGGTGCTCCAGTTCCTTAGGCTCAACCTCTGCAGCCTTGTTCAGAAGAATGATGTTGCAGAACTCAATCTGCTGGATGACGAGCGAAGCCAAATCTTCCTCATCCATATTCTTCTTCATCAGGTCGCTGCCGTTGGAGAATTCATCCTTCATGCGCAAAGCATCTACTACGGTAACGATGCTGTCAAGGCGCAGAATGCCATTCTCAATGTACTGAGGACCGAGGGATGGGATAGAGCAGATGGTCTGTGCAATAGGAGCAGGCTCGCAGATTCCGGAAGCCTCGATGACAATGTAATCGAAACGCTTCATGTCTACGATTTCCTTGAGCTGTTCTACCAGGTCCATCTTCAATGTGCAGCAGATGCAACCATTCTGGAGAGAAACGAGCGAATCATCTTTCTGACCTACTACGCCACCTTTTTCTATCAGGGCTGCATCAATATTGACTTCACCAATATCGTTGACGATGACGGCAAACTTAATACCTTTTTCGTTAGCTAAAATCTTGTTGAGAAGGGTTGTCTTTCCACTACCCAGGTAGCCTGTCAAGAGCAATACAGGCACTTCCTTCTTTGCGTTCATATTAAAATATTTTAATGTTATACTTCTTAAGCCCAGTCTGCTGATAATGCTGCTTTCTCAGACAGCTGTTATCCGGCAGGCTGACGGTTTTGCGAAACTGCAAAGATTGTGCCACACCTTTATTTTTTGCCATCTTTTTTTCATACACCCCTTTTTGTCAGTTATCTTATGTTATTTTTAGGTTATATTTTACGTTTTTCTCATTTTTCTTTGGTGGTTTCGTCAAGAAATAGTATATTTGCAGAGAAAAATGTTTCAAACAGCACATAAACTTAATGAATAAACATATTTAATATACGTAAGTTAAGATGAAAAAGTTTAAGTTTTTAGTTCTGACGGTTGTGACAGCCCTTGCGCTGTCATCTTGCGGCACTACCCAGACGGTGCCTCTGACCGGTCGCACTCATCGCATCTCAGTATCCGATGAGCAGGTTCTCAGTCTGTCTAATCAGGAATACACAAAGTACATGGCTTCTGCCAAGAAGTCGACCAATGCAGCCAATACAGCGATGGTTCAGCGAGTGGGAAAGAGACTCGCCAATGCTGTTGAACTCTATTTGAAGCAGAACGGATTTGAAGCCGATGTGAAGAATTATTCATGGGAATTCAATCTTGTACAAGATAAGTCTGCCAATGCATTCTGTATGCCTGGCGGTAAAATCGTGGTTTATGAAGGACTTTTGCCTTACACTCAGAATGAAACCGGTTTGGCAATTGTATTAGGTCACGAAATAGCTCATGCTGTGGCTAAGCATAGTGCCGAGCAGCTCACCAAGCAGCAGAACCAGCAAACAGGTACAAGCATTTTGGGAACAGTATTGAACCAGACTGTAGGTAATGGTGTTGGAAATGTGGCTAGTGCAGTTGCCGGACAGTACTTCTCATTCCGCAATCTGAAGTATTCCCGCGATAATGAAACCGAGGCAGATTACATGGGTCTTATCTTCGCAGCCATGGCAGGTTACGACCCTCAGCAGGCCATTCCTTTCTGGCAGAGAATGTCGCAGGGCTCAAGCAGCAATCAGAGTGATATTTTCAGTGATCACCCTTCAGACGCTAAGCGTATTGCTGCCTTGCAGAAGGAAATGCCTACTGCGCTGAAGTATTATAAACCTCAGACTACTTATAAGGTAGGTTCTACGGGCAAGACTTCTACCACCAGAAAGAAGACTACAACCCGCAGAAGATAAGGATAAGAAGAATCAAACTAAATTTGTTAAGTATGGAGTATTTATCTCATAACCTTTGGCTTGTATGGACATCGGTGATGTTCATCTGCCTCATCTTAGAGTTGTCTTCCGGCGACTTCTATGTAACGTGTTTTGCCATAGGTGCGCTCATCAGCATTCCTGTGGCATTGGTAGAAGCACCTTTCTGGGTGCAGGTAGTGGTTTGGGCTATCTGCTCTATGCTTAGCATCTGGTTGGTTCGTCCGCATCTGCTGAAATCGCTACACAAGGGTGGGGAAGACCGCCGCAGTAATGCCGATGCGCTGGCAGGACAGATAGGGGAAGTAACCGAGATGATTCCTGCCGGAGGGTTCGGCAGAGTGAAACTGGATGGAGATGATTGGAAAGCAGAAGCTCCGCATCTTGCCGAACCGCTTGCTGTAGGCGATAAGGTTCGAATCTTAGGCCACGAATCTATCATCCTCAAGGTAGAAAAAATCTAGGTAGGAAAAGTTTAGAGTCAACATTATTCACTTAATCGTATAAACATCATGAACATAGGAATTTACGTGCTGATTGCTCTAGTAGCACTTGCACTCGTTGTGGTTAAGAAAACCATCGTTATCATCCCTCAGAGTGAGACGAAAATCATAGAGCGTCTCGGAAGATATTATGCTACACTCAAACCGGGTATTAATATCATTATTCCTTTCATTGACCATGCTAAGGATATTGTGGCGATGAGAAACGGAAGATACGTTTATACTAACAGCATTGACCTTCGTGAACAGGTTTATGATTTCGACCGCCAGAACGTAATCACCAAGGATAATATCCAGATGCAGATTAATGCGCTGCTCTATTTCCAGATTGTCGACCCATTCAAGAGTGTGTATGAAATCAACAATCTGCCAAACGCTATAGAGAAGTTGACACAAACCACCTTGCGTAATATAATAGGTGAGATGGAACTTGACCAGACGCTTACTTCACGCGATACGATTAACACCAAACTGCGTGCGGTTCTGGATGATGCAACCAATAAGTGGGGAATCAAGGTTAACCGAGTAGAGTTGCAGGATATTACACCTCCTGAGAGTGTGCTCCAGGCGATGGAAAAGCAGATGCAGGCTGAACGCAACAAGCGAGCTACCATCCTGACTTCTGAAGGTGAGAAGGAAAAGCAGCGCCTGCTCTCAGAAGGTGAGAAGGCTGCCATCGTGAACAAGGCTGAGGCTGCCAAACAGCAGGCTATCTTGAATGCAGAAGGTGAGGCTACTGCCCGTATCCGTAAGGCTGAGGCCGAGGCTATTGCCATTCAGAAGATTACGGAAGCTGTAGGGCAGAGTACGAATCCAGCCAACTATCTCTTGGCTCAGAAATACATCAGCATGATGCAGGAAGTGGCTCAGGGTAAGGATAATAAGGTGGTTTATCTACCATACGAGGCAACCAATCTCTTGGGCTCTATCGGAGGAATCAAAGACCTTTTCAAGGGATAAAGACCTCTGAGTCAATGGATAATGCCCTTAGGCTCAAGATTGGCTCAAAAAAAATAAAGCACTCTGAATATCAGTAAACTGCAAGTTCAGTAAGTAAAAAATATAAAACAGGATAAAAATGAAGAAAATCTGTATCGTTGCAGGTGCAAGACCTAACTTTATCAAGGTTGCGCCCGTAATTAGAGCTATTCGTAATGCTCAGGAAGCTGGTAACGAAATCAGCTATCAGTTGGTTTACACGGGAAAAGAGGATGATCCTACATTGGAATCTTCTCTCTTCGACGACTTAGGTATTCAGAAACCGGATGCTTATCTCGGCGTAGACTGTCCAAACATGAACGAACTTACCGGACAGGTGATGGGTCAGTTTGAGCGCTATCTGCAGCAGAATGCTACAGATGTTGTCATTGTGGTTGATGATCTGGCTTCAACCATGGCTGTGGCTATTGTTACCAAGAAGCAGGGTGTGCAGCTTGCTCATATAGCAGCAGGAACCCGCAGCTTTGACATTACCATGCCAAAGGAAATCAACCGTCTGGTCATTGATGGCTTGTCAGATATTCTCTTTACCGCTGGCATTTCAAACAACAGCATCGCCAACAAGGAAGGTGCAGAATTGTCTAAGGTTTACATGGTAGGAAATGTGCTTATCGACAACATCCGCTTCCTTCAGTCTAAAATGCAGCGTCCGGAAGTCATGGACGAGTTTCATCTGAAAGAAGGCGAATATATGGTTCTGACCTTGAACCGCAAGGCCATCGTCAATAACATTGATGAGATGAAATCGCTCATTTCTGTCATAGATGAAGAGGCGCGCCAGGCTGGAGTGAAGGTGATTGCTCCGCTTCGAGGTAAAGCCTTGGGCTTCGTGCTCGCATTCAAGGCTTATCAGGAAGAGAGTAATCATCAGAGTGGAATCCAGGTGGTTCAACCGCTCGATTATCTGTCGTTTGCTTATCTTACAGCTCACGCCAAAGGTGTGATTACCGATTCGGGTAATGTGGCTGAAGAAGCTACCTTCAATGGGGTTCCTTGCATTACGCTCAACAGCTATACTGAGCATATTGAAACCGTAAAGGTGGGCACAAACGAACTGGTTGCTGAAGATCCGGAGTTACTGAAGCAAACTATGCAGAAACTTCTGAAGGGTGAATGGAAGAAAGCGGGCATTCCTGACAGATGGGATGGTCGCTCAGCAGAAAGAATAGTCCAGATTCTCGCTGAATAGAATCTAAACTCATAGGTATAATCTCATGGAGAGAGATGATGCTATGTAAACTGATTCTTTTCAGAATAAACTTAGAGGTTCACTTCAATATGATTATATTGAAAAGTGAACCTCTTTCTTTTTATCCTTTATCTTTTTATCCTTTATCTCTTTATCTGTTTTTTTACCAAAGCCATTTTTCTTCTAGTCTTTAATCTTTTTCAGGCGTCTTTGGCAGAGGATAGTCGTATTGCTTGAAATAGGACGGCGTCTTATTATCATACCATACTCCTTCTACGTTTAAGCCGATAGAGAAAGTCTTTTTGGAATTAGTGTATCTTACACCGGCTCCTAAAACGTTGGCGCCAGGTACTCCCATTCCGTAGCCACCCGGCATGATTCCTCTGCCCATACCCCAAGGATACATTCCGTAGCCCCAAGGCGAATAGCCGTAGGGACCATAGCCATAACCTCCATAACGGCCGTAGAGAGAATTGTAATTGTTGGCTACACTAAGCTGACCGTAAACGTAAGCCTCCCAATGCTCATTAAACTGGTAGCCCAGAATGCCGTAGACTCCACCGTCATGATAACTGTCTCCACCATAGTTTACGTTGTTGATATAAGTACCAAGAGCCAGCCAGAGTTTGTTGTCTTTGGTGAGCGGTGTTAAGTAGGTTGCATCGATAGTCTGGGTGAAACCGCCTCTGTGAGGCACATTCTTGCCGAATGTGGCAAAGGCAGAAAGATCTACCGAGAGATTCAAACCCTTGTGCAGCCCCCAGCCATAACCCAACGGATAACTCCAGTTGTTGGTAAGGTTGGAGATGGGATTATTATAATAAGTGCTGTCGAGCGAAGCATCCCCAATCAACCCGTTTTTACCTAGAGTCTCTTTCTTATCTGATAGTTGGGTAGGAGGCTGATAAGCATTCTTCACCGGTTTGCCCTGATAAACCATTGGCTTTCCTGCCTGGTAAACCGTATCGCCAGGCAGCAACCATTCTTCGCGCGGACTGTCCGGACTGTGCAATGGTCCGAAGCTTACCTGTTGCTGTGCACTTGTTTCTGTAGTGAAGAAAGTGCAAAAAGCGATGATTATATATTTTTTTTTCTTCATAATTGATTGCATTTTCTGTCTTCTGCTGCAAAGATATGAAGAATGTATGAAACAAAGTAACTTTTCCCGCATAAAAAATCAATTTTTTAGAATAAAATCATTATCTTTGCATCCGATAACATAAATAGATGTAAAATTATACAAAAATATGAAGAAGATCATCAGATTATTGACACTCGCTCTTCTTACGGTGCCTACAACGACATTCGCTCAGATTGAAGGCAATCAGAACACATCAGAACCAGCCGGAAAAGTTGTGGCGTCTAAGCCCGATTCTCTGCTCGACTGGGAAACACCGCACGATCCAACCTGCCCTCAGGTGTTGCTGGAAACATCGATGGGCAACATTCTCGTGGCTCTCTACAACGATACTCCCAAGCATCGGGATAATTTCCTGAAACTTGTCAATTCGGGCTATTATGACGGTTGCATCTTTCAGCGTGTCATCAAGAATTTCATGATTCAGGGTGGCGATTATTCATGCAGAAAGGTGAACATGGAAAAGCCGCAGAAGTTTGATGTCAACTATACGGTTCCGGCTGAAATCATCTATCCTAAATATTATCATAAGCGCGGACAGCTCTGTGCGGCTCGTGAAGGAGATGATGAGAATCCGACCAAAGCTTCAGCGTCTACAGATTTCTACATTACCTGGGGCAGGAATTTCTCTCCACGGCAGATGGAATATTATGTAGAAAAGCAGAAACGGGAAGGCAAGGATTACGCCATTCCTTCTGAGCAGTTGCAGCAGGGCTACATCAAGCATGGTGGAGTGCCTCATCTTGACAATGGCTATACCGTGTTCGGAGAAGTGCTTGAAGGCATGGATGTGGTTGACAAGATTCAGAGTGTGGCAACCGATAAGGCAAACAACGACAGACCTCTCACGGATGTCATCATCCTGAAAGCCAAGCAGATGAAGTAACTTTCGGATGATAAACTGAAGAAATAAGTAACTGAGCCCATTTTTAAAGGCGAAATCGATAAATAAAAATATTAAATACGAGAGAAAAATTATGAAATCATTAAAGGAATTGTATAGAGTAGGTAAGGGACCATCGAGCAGTCATACGATGGGGCCCCAGCGTGCAGCCAAACTTTTCCTGGAGCGTTGCCCTAACGCTTCTTATTATGAAGTAACCCTCTATGGAAGTCTGGCAGCTACGGGTAAAGGTCACATGACTGATGTGGCAATAGAAGAAGTGCTCAGACCTCATAAAACCGTGAACATCATCTGGCAGCCACAGACTTTCCTGCCTTATCATCCCAACGGAATGAAATTTGTGGGCAAGGATCTGAATGACGACATTATAGATGAATGGACCGTTTACAGTATTGGTGGTGGAGCCATATCAGATGGTACTGCCGGCAACGAAGAGCTGGGCGCCAAGGATGTTTATGATCTGAACAAGCTCGCCGACATCAAGCAATGGTGCTATGATAACGGACGCTCATTCTGGGAGTATGTTGAGAAATGCGAATCGGATGATATCTGGGATTATCTCGACATGGTTTGGCAAACGATGAAGCAGAGCATCAGGAATGGTTTGGACCATGAAGGTGTTTTGCCTGGTCCGCTGAAGCTACAGCGTAAGGCTGCCACCTATTATATAAAGGCGAAGGGTTACCGTGCTTCCTTGCAGAGCCGCGGCTTGGTTTATGCTTATGCGCTGGCTGTGAGCGAGGAGAATGCTTCGGGGGGAACCATCGTTACTGCTCCTACCTGTGGTGCCTGCGGCGTATTGCCAGCCGTGCTCTATCACATGTTTATTTCTCATGACATGAGTGAACAGCGCATCTTGAGGGCCTTGGCTACAGCCGGATTGGTGGGCAACATCGTAAAGCAGAATGCTTCTATCAGTGGTGCTGATGTAGGTTGCCAGGGCGAGGTAGGTGTTGCCTGCGCCATGGCTTCGGCTGCAGCCTGTCAGCTTTTCGGAGGCAGTCCGGCTCAGGTAGAATATGCTGCCGAAATGGGATTGGAGCATCATCTCGGAATGACCTGCGACCCGGTTTGCGGACTGGTTCAGATTCCTTGCATCGAGCGAAATGCCTTTGCTGCCGCCCGAGCTTTGGATGCAGACCTCTACGCTTCCTTCTCAGATGGCCATCATACCGTATCTTTCGACCGTGTAGTTGAGGTGATGCGTCAGACGGGTCATGATCTACCTTCGCTTTACAAGGAAACAAGCGAAGGCGGTTTGGCAAAGGGATTCCCAAGAGATATTTAGTCATAACTCAAGTTTCACAAGTTTCGCCCCACACGCCCTGTAAGGGCAAAAGCTCCTAGCCCAGGGCAACGCCCTGGGTATAATAGCAGTCAGCAAGGCGCCCTGTAAGGGCAAAAGCTTTAAAATACCGAGCTATTAACAAAGCTTTTGCTCTTGCTGGGCGTGTTGTATTTTGGGCCTTTCTGTTCTTTCCCTTTATTTTGGCACGCTATTTGTAAGCCCCCTTGCCAAACAATAATAAAGTAAATACGAATAAAAACATTTTATATTATGGCACAGAAAGGTAATATTGGTGTAACGACAGAGAACATTTTCCCTGTCATCAAGAAATTCTTATATTCAGATCACGACATCTTCCTCCGTGAGATGGTTTCAAACGCCGTAGATGCTACACAGAAGTTGAAGACTCTTGCAGCTCAGGGCGATTTCAAGGGCGAGATTGGCGATACAACCGTTCGTGTCTCTCTCGATGAGAAGGCTGGAACCCTGACTATCAGCGACCGCGGAATCGGTATGACTGAGGAGGAAATCGATAAATATATCAACCAGATTGCATTCTCAGGCGTAACTGACTTCCTCGACAAGTATAAGGAGAATGCCAACGCCATCATCGGCCACTTCGGTCTCGGCTTCTATTCTTCTTTCATGGTAGCCAGCAAGGTAGAAATCATCACTAAGAGCTACAAAGAGGGAAGCAAGGCTGTAAAGTGGAGCTGCGATGGTTCACCTGCTTTCGAAATCGAAGATGCTGACAAGGCTGAGCGCGGTTCAGACATCATCCTCCACATTGCTGACGACTGCAAGGAATTCCTGCAGAAGAGCAAGATTGAGGAACTTCTGAACAAGTACTGCAAGTTTATGGCCGTGCCTGTAGCTTTCGGCAAGAAGACCGAGTGGAAGGACGGAAAGAATGTGGAGACTGATGAGGATAACATTATTAATAATGTGGAGCCTCTCTGGACAAAGACTCCTAGCACCTTGAAGGATGAGGACTACAAGAAGTTCTATCACACCCTTTACCCAATGCAGGACGACCCGTTGTTCTGGATTCATCTGAATGTAGACTTCCCATTCAATCTCACGGGTATTCTCTACTTCCCACGCATCAAGAGCAGCATCGATATGCAGCGCAATAAGATTCAGCTCTATTGCAACCAGGTGTTCGTTACTGACCAGGTAGAAGGTATTGTACCGGAATTCCTCACCTTGCTTCATGGTGTAATCGATTCACCGGATATTCCGCTGAACGTAAGCCGCAGTTACCTTCAGAGCGACAGCAACGTGAAGAAGATTTCTACCTACATCACCAAGAAGGTAGCTGATCGTTTGAACTCTATCTTCAAGGAGAACCGCAAGGAGTTTGAAGAGAAATGGGATGATCTCAAGATCTTCATCAACTACGGAATGCTCTCTCAGGAAGATTTCTACGAGCGCGCAAAGGACTTCGCACTTCTGAAAGATGTTGAGGGCAAGTACTTTACTTTCGAGGAGTATAAGACGCTGATCAAAGACAACCAGACCGATAAGGACGGCAACCTGGTTTATCTCTACGCCAACAACAAGGAGGAGCAGTATTCTTACATCGAGGCTGCCAAGCAGAAGGGTTATTCTGTACTCCTGATGGAAGGACAGCTCGATACGCCGATGGTTAACATGCTGGAGCAGAAGCTGGAGAAGAGCCGCTTTACACGTGTTGACGCCGACATCATCGACCGCCTCATCGTGAAGGAAGATGCTAAGAAGACCGATTTGAGCAAAGAGCAGTCTGACAACTTGACAGAAGTATTCCGCTCTCAGATGCCTCAACTCGACAAGACAGAATTCTTTGTTGAGATTCAGGCTTTGGGCGAACAGAACCAGCCAGTACTCATCACTCAGAACGAGTACATGCGCCGTATGAAGGCGATGAGCCAGTTCCAGGCAGGCATGAACTTCTACGGTCAGATGCCAGACAGCTACAACATCGTACTGAACTCAGACCATGCTCTGGTAAAGAAGGTATTGGAAGATGCTGAGGCCAATACAGCCGAAACATTGAAGCCAATCCTTGCAGAAATCAAGGGTCAGGAAGCTCGCCTTGCCGTACTCCATCAGGAGCAGAACAAGAAGAAACCTGAAGAGATTACCCAGCAGGAGAAGGATGATGTTCACAACACAGAGAAGGCCATCAGCGATGAGAAGGCTAAGCGCAACGAAATCATCTCGGGCTATGCTAAGAACAACAACATTGTTCACCAGCTCATCGACCTCGCTCTGCTTCAGAACGGCATGTTGAAGGGTGCTTCACTCGACGCTTTCCTCAAGAGAAGCGTTGACATGATCAAGTAATCCAACCTGTAAAAAGGAAAAAATAAAAGCTGGATAAAGGCTTGGTTTCAGAAATAAAACTTTGCGAGGCGTAACATTTCATGTTACAAATTGTTTCTATCATATGTGCTAAATGTTTCAAAACGAACATTTAGCACATTTTTTTTGTCTTTCTTTTGGTGGCTTTCCTTTTTTTTATTACCTTTGCAATATCGATAAACGAAAAACATGATTAAAACAATCGCCATCATGGAACAAACAAATTTAAACTACAGCATCATAGCTGATTATTACTCTGAACACTACAACGAGCTGAAGTTGTATGTCATGTCCCGTTCGCTTCCGGCAGACGAGGCTGAAGACATCGTGCAGAATATTTTTGTGCGATTACTTCGAGGCGATAAGATGATTACGCCTGTTACCTTACCTTGTTTTGTCTACACCATTGCCAAGAATCTGATTATCGATTATTACCGGCGCAAGCATAAGATTGAGGAGTATGAACACTTCCTTGGTGCTAGCGACTGGATGGGAAGATATGATATTGATGGCGAATCGGTCTTCTCTGCCCAGCAGATCAACGAGATTCTGGAGCGTGGTATTGCCCGGCTTACGGAGAAGAGAAGCAAGGTTTACCGCCTGAACCTCTTCGAAGGAATGCAGGTGAGCGAGATTGCCCAAAGTCTGAACCTCGGATATAAAGCGGCTGAGAATCGTCTGACTTTGGCTAGAAAAGAAATAAGAGATTATATGAAAAAAGAGTTGGCTAGTTAAAATGCTAGTCAACTCTTTCTGTTTATTCTTGCTGCCTTGCTTTAAGGCTATTCTTAACTGTCTTTTAGTTTTCCTTAAACCCGATTACTCTTGTCAAACCTTTATCAAGATAAAAGGTTTGGGTTACTTCCTGCTTCTTACCCTGGTGGTCAGTCAGCTTGTACGTAGCCCTTAAATATAATAAGGTGTCGGGATAAGCATTATCATTATAATCAATATTATTTTTAACGTAAGGCAGTTTGCTGACATTTTGTCGCATCGCCTTCATCTGGTCGAAACTGATCATGGCGGTAGGAGTGAGGCGGGAGAAACGCTCATAGCTGCAGTCCTGATCAACGAGGTTTTCATCAAGAAAATCCTTGACCAGAGATTGAGCCTTGTGCTGATCGCCACACGAGGTGAACATCAGCACAAGTCCTGAAACCATGACAAACATCATTTTCTTTATCATAGACATCTTCTTTATTATTAAGCTCGCTGCTTTATTTAGCACGCTTGCTTATTTAGCCACGCTGCGGAGAATCTCCAGCAAGTGATTCCAAACCATCTCTACTGTAGGAATGAGAAGAGCCTCGTCTGGGGTGTGAACATTGCGAAGGGTAGGACCGAAGCTTACCATGTCGAGCTCAGGATAGCGCTCAGAGAAGAGACCGCACTCCAAACCGGCATGAATTCCCTTTACCAATGGCTTCTTGCCGAAGAGCTTTTCATAAGCCTTCACTGCCAGGTCGGTAAGCTCGCTGTTGGCGCGCATCTTCCAAGCCGGATACTTGTCGCCTACAGTTACCTCGGCACCAGCCAGGAGGAAGGCTGCCTTTACGGTGTTGGTCATGTTCGCCAGATTGCTCATCACGTTGCTTCGCTGGGAAGCTACGATGTTGATGCTGTTTTCATCGGTCATTACGCTTGCCACATTGCTTGAGGTTTCTACCATCCAGGCAATCGCCTCATCCTGACAGGTGGTAAGCGGACCGTTATCTACTGCCTGGAGAGCCATTACGAACTTGTCGGCTACGGCCTTCTCGATAACAGGTGCAGCATCGGTGCTGCTCATGTTGAACTGCATAGCCTGTTCGGTTACGTGGAATTCATCCTCTACTTCAGATGCAAAGATGTTCCAGTCGGCACGAACCTGCTCCTTGTCTGCATTCTTAACAGCGAAGACAATCTTGCCGTCGCGAGGAATCGCATTGTGCATCTTGCCGCTGTTGAAGCTTACGAGGCGCAGACTTCCATCCAGTTTCTCATTCTCGAGGAAGAGGAAGCGGGCAAGAATCTTGATGGCATTGGCGCGCTTCTTGTTGATGTCATCACCCGAGTGACCGCCGTTGAGACCCTTCAGCGAAGCTTCCATGAAGAAATATCCTGCAGGAGCCTCTTCGCGAGAGAAGTGGAAGGTGGCGTGGGTTGTCTGACCACCGGCGCATGAAACGAAGATTTCGCCCTCATCCTCAGAGTCGAGGTTGATGAGCATCTTTCCGGTCATAAAGCCCGCCTTCATGCCGTGAGCACCGGTCAGTCCGGTTTCCTCATCACGTGTAAAGACGCACTCTATAGGACCATGCTCAATATCGTTGCTTGCCAGGATAGCGAGCTCTATGGCGCAGCCTATACCGTCGTCAGCACCTAGTGTAGTTCCCTTAGCCTTGAGCCATTCTCCGTCTACGTAAGTCTGGATAGCATCTTTGTGGAAATCGAAATCAACATCCACCAGCTTATCACAAACCATATCCATGTGGCTCTGCAGGATGATGGTTTCAGCGTGCTCGTAGCCTGGAGTGGCTGCTTTGCGGATGAGCACATTACCGGTTTCATCTACCAGCGTTTCGAGCTGATGAGCTTCACCGAAAGATTTCAAAAACTCAATCATGTTCTCCTCGTGCTTGGAAGGACGAGGTATTTCGTTGATTTTTGCGAACTGCTCGAACACGAGAGCAGGCTTCAATTCACTTTTATTCATTTATTTTCTATTATTTTGTTTTGATAAAACATTTATTTCTGCTATTTTGTTTTGGTTATTCCCAAAAAAATAGTACCTTTGCACCCAAAAGTGCACTAAGGCACTGCAAAGGTAATAAAAATGATAAAATTAATGTTATTAAGCGTGTTAATAATTGCTATTTGCATGGCATTATTTTGCGTAAAGTTGATTTTTAAGAAGAACGGAAAGTTCTCTTCCCAGCATGTGCACGACAATCCGGGCTTGCGCAAGCAGGGCATTCATTGTGTGGTGGATCAGGACCGCGAGGCAAGGGAAGCCAACAAGGCTTATTAGAAAATAGTAATAATATAATATGATAGAAAAAATGAGAAAGAACATTTTGAGTTCAGTGGCAATTGCAGCTGTTGCTGCCCTGTCATTGGCATCATGCAACAAATCTCAGCCTCAGGTAGAGGCTAAGTCAGAGAGCAAGGCTCCTGCTGAATTGAAAATTGCTTATGTAGAGGTAGACTCTATCATGACTCAGTATACCTTTGCTAAGGAGTATTCTTCTATCTTGGAGAAGAAGGGTCAGAACATTCAGGCTACCATCGCGCAGAAGGGTCAGCAGCTTCAGGCTGCAGCTGCCAACTTCCAGCAGAAGATTCAGCAGAATGCTTACACCCGTGAGCAGGCTGAGGCTATCCAGGCCGGACTGCAGAAGCAGAACAACGACCTGCAGGGCTTGCAGCAGCGCTTGAGCAACGAGTTTGCTGCTGAGCAGGAGAAGTACAACAAGGCGCTCCACGACAGCATTGCCAACTATCTTGCCCGCTACAACAAGGACAAGAAGTACAGCATCATCTTCTCTAAGAGCGGCGATAATCTGCTCTATGCTGACAAGGCTTACGATATTACAAACGAGGTGATTTCCGGCTTGAACAAGGCTTACAAGGGTAAGCTGAAGAAAGAGGAGGCTGCTCCTGCTAAAAAGTAAGAGAAATGCTTCGTAAGGAAAGATACGATTTTATATTGAATCATTTCAGAAGTGCGCTGCCGAATGTAACTACCGAGTTGCAGTTCGGTAGCGCATTTCAGCTTCTGGTGGCTACCTTGCTTTCTGCGCAATGCACCGACAAACGCATCAACATGGTTACGCCTGCTCTCTTTGCCCGTTATCCTGATGCCCGGCACATGGCACAGGCGAGCGAGGAAGATATTTATGAGTTGATCAGTTCGGTGAGTTATCCGAATGCCAAGGCGAAGCATCTTGCAGAAATGTCTCGCCAGCTGGTTGAGATGTTCGGAGGTGAGGTGCCTGAGGCTGCGGATGATTTGGAGAAGTTGGCAGGAGTGGGACGCAAGACGGCGAATGTGATTCGTGCCGTATGGTTCGGTCATGCTACGATGGCGGTGGATACGCATGTTTACCGTGTGAGCCATCGCATGGGTTTGGTTCCTCGTACTGCTGATACGCCCCGAAAAGTAGAAGATTATCTGATGAAACACATTCCGGCTGAGGATATTCCGAATGCGCATCATTGGATTCTGCTGCATGGCAGATATATTTGCAAGAGTACGAAACCGCTCTGCGATAAATGCTTTTTTAATGAATATTGCCCAAAACTATTAAAGGACAGTAAGCTTTAGAAATAGTTAATAGTTATTCAAGTTTCTCACGTAAGTTCCACACGCCCTGAAAGGGCAGAAGCTCCTAGCCCAGGGCATCGCCCTGGGTAATTACGGACGCAAACCTGTCGCCCTGTAAGGGCAAAAGCTTTAAAACTCCAGGCAAAACATAAGGCTTTTGCCCTTACAGGGCGCCTTGCTGATTGCTATTATACCCAGGGCGATGCCCTGGGCTAGGAGCTTTTGGGCTTTCAGCCCGTACTTAAACCACATGCGAAAGTTCAGTTAGTTATTAGTTAGTAGTGATTAGTTTGTTTATCACTAATCACTACTAATTAATCACTAATTAAAGTTTTATTGTTTTATTCAAGAGATAATTATCCAGGATCACCATGGCTGCCATGGCTTCAACCACTGGCACGGCTCTTGGCAAAACGCAAGGATCATGACGGCCTTGGGCAGTCAGCGTGGTGGCATTTCCTTCCAAATCTACCGTATTCTGCTCCATCAGCAGAGTAGCAACCGGCTTAAAGGCAACACGGAAATAGATGTCCTGACCATTGCTCAAACCGCCCTGTATTCCGCCGCTGTGATTACTCTTTGTAGTAATACGGGCAGCAACATCCTGATTGGCTGCCGCATCTTCTTGCGCCTCAGCAGCATCAGACTTCGGGATGAAGACATCATTCTGCTCACTACCGCGGGCAGTAACTCCGGCAAATCCCTCGCCATATTCAAAACCCTTCACGGCGTTAATGCCAAGCATGGCAGCACCCAGTTGAGCATGAAGCTTGTCAAACTCAGGCTCGCCCAATCCTACCGGGCAACCCTTAATGACGCAAGTGATGATTCCGCCTATCGTATCGCCGTCAGCCTTAACCTGAGCGATGAGATCTTCCATCTCCTTCGCCTTCTGCTGGTCAGGACAGCGCACCGGATTATCTTCTATGGTGTTGAGGTCATACAGATGATAATCTTTCTCCAGCGCGATGCTGCCCACCTGCGAGGTATAGGCCGTAATGCTGATGCCCAGCTGGCGCAAGGCAAGTTTAGCCAGGGCTCCGCCTACGCATCGGGCAATGGTGATGCGGGCTGATGAACGGCCGCCACCACGATGATCGCGAACGCCATACTTCTCGTGATAGGTGAAATCGGCATGAGAAGGACGGAAGAGGCAGCGCATGTTCTCATAGTCCTGAGAATGCTGATTCTGGTTGCGCACCTCAAAACCGATAGGGGTTCCTGTTGATTTGCCTTCAAACACACCACTCAGAAACTCTACCTTGTCAGCTTCCTTTCTGGCCGTAGTGATGTGGCTCTGTCCTGGGCGTCGGCGGTTCAGCTCGCTCTGGATAAAGTCCATGTCGATTTCTATGCCTGCAGGAAATCCGTCAATAACGCCTCCTACAGCTGTTCCGTGACTCTCGCCAAACGTAGTGAGAGTGAAAAGATTGCCAAATGTATTCCTCATTACCTTATATATTATAAAGGTGTTTATTACTTGTTGCAGCCGCCTTCGCAACCACCCTCGCAGTTGCCATCCTTGCAGTCGCCGCCGCAGTTGTCGCAGCCACCTGAGCAGCCGCCACCTTCGCCGCTGATCATCTGAGCCATCTTGGCAATCTCCTCAGCAGTAGCCTCGCGGCTCTCGAGAATCTGACCGCAGAAGTTGAGCTTCAAGCCAGCCAATGGGTGGTTCAGGTCGCAGGTTACCTTTGTGTCGCTGATGTTCTTCACTACTGCGTTGAAGTGGTTGCCATCTTCGTTCTGCAATGGGATGATTGCACCAACCTGTACGTGCTGTGCATCAAACTGGCCGTTGACGGTAAAAATCTGCTTGTCGAGCTCCAGTACGCGCTCATCATAGTGCTGTCCGTAAGCCTGCTCCGGGTCCAGCTGGAAGTCGAACTCTTCACCCTTAGCCAGGTCTACTACCTTCTCTTCGAAAGCTGGCAGGGTAACGCCCATGCCGCTGATGAAGATGAATGGGCGCTCGTCGGTTGTGCGCTCGATGAGCATCTCTTCGCCGTTGTCACCATTAGTTACATCATACAATGCGTATGAAACTACAATAAACTTGTTCTTGTTGTTTGTTTCCATTTTTATCTTTATTTTTTATTATTTCTTTTTCTTTTCTGAATGCTTACGCTCTTTACCATCTCCATGCGCTCCAGATAGATAGGGCGCCATTTGTCGATGATGTCCTGCAGACTTTTGCTCTTCTGCGAGAGTTCAGCATATTCCTCGCCGTCGGTCAGATTCTCTTTCTTGAGGTCCAGCATTCGGGCGATGAGCTGTTTCTGATGTTCCTCAGCCGCCCTGAGCTGGTTGCCCAGTTTTTCGAGACTTTCCATAAAGGCGAGTGCCTTGTCTATATGATTTTCCTGTACCATTTTGCTTGTTTTATAGGGTGAATCTTCTGCAAAGGTACAAATAATAATTGGTATAAACGAAGAAAAAGGGCTTTTTTTTCGATGATATTACAAAATGATAGAGAAAATGTAATATCTCTAACGTTCTGACACCTATTTCGGTGTATTGTTGTTGATTTAAGTCAAGAAATAGACGAAAAACTGAAAATATCCCAAGAAATTTTTGCGTGCACAGAGAAAAGTTCGTATCTTTGCAGCGTCTTAAAGAAAAAGACTATAGGATAATGTTTAACAGAGCCGCCGTCTACGGATGTGCAAGGCTCACAAAGTAAAGAAAGGTAAAAAGATTATGAAGAAGATTATGGTATTAGCAGTAGCAATGTTCGCTATGGCAACAGCTACTTTCGCAGCAGAAGAGGAGACAAATGCAACAGCTGCTTACAACATGAACATTAAGATGTCTAGCTTGGCAGATGCTTTGAGCTTGAACATCGACCAGGTTGAGGCTGTAGCTGATGTACACAAGAACTTCACCGCAGATATGATGAACGCTGCAACAGCAACTGGTGAGGATCGTGCTGCAATGATTGACAAGGCAGTTTTGAAGGATCTCAAGTACATGCACGTTATCTTGAACAACAATCAGTATCGTAAGTACGTGATGCTTCTCAACACAACCCTTACCAACCGTGGTTTGAAGTAATCATCTTTTGTAGATGAGAAAAATAATGAGAGAGATTTAAAATAAGAATCCCAGTCGAGGTTTTATCCTGACTGGGATTTTTTTTTGCTTTATTCAAGTTTCGCAAGTGAACTCCACACGCCCTGAAAGGGCAGAAGCTCCTAGCCCAGGGCATCGCCCTGGGTATAATAGCAATCAGCAAGGCGCCCTGTAAGGGCAAAAGCTTTGTATATTGCCCAGTATTTTAAAGCTTTTGCCCTTACAGGGCGACAAGTTTGTTTCCGTAATTACCCAGGGCGCTGCCCTGGGCTAGGAGCTTTTGGGCCTTCAGCCCGTTCTTGAACCACATGCGAAAGTTCTGTTACTTTACGATTTCTTTTCCTGCTGCCTGCCAGCCAATAAAGCCGGAATCGAGTTCTATTACCTGATAGCCGTTCTTTGTCAAAATAGCTGCGGCATTCTTGCTTCGCTTGCCGCTTCGGCAATTCACGGCGATAGTCTTGCTTTTGGGAAGAGTGGCAGCGGCCTTCAGCTCGAAGTCTGATTTCAGTACGTCAATGTTGATTGCCCCACGAATATGCCCATTGGCAAACTCCTCTGCGGTCCGTACGTCGAGACGGATTACTGCGGTGTCAGCGATGGCTTTCTCATAGTCATCTGCCGACAGACTCTTATAGCCCTTATTTTGCGCCTGACAAGAAGACAGGCTTGATAGCATGGTTAAAATGCTCATGATAAATATTTTCTTCATTCTCTAATCTTTTAATAATTATGCGCCATTAATCTAGGAGGATAAGCCATGCTCAACCCCCATATTAGGCAATATATCTGCAAAAATACAAAAAATATTCAGAAAGTTGATTATATGGATGGATTTTGTTTGCAGGGCGAACTCGATTTAACCTTATTTTATCTTTTTTATCCCATGCAGCTCGTAACTCCGAGCGTAGTAGCGATAGCGGTCAGTATGCTGATGGCTATCTGCAGAATTGTTTTCCAAG